>JBCCFA010000184.1:0-8250 GCA_039029975.1 Pseudomonadota bacterium | reverse complement strand
CGCGTGGTGTGACGGTCTTCGCTTTAGTGCTTGTTATTTAACCGTTTTTCTCGAGTTTTTGCGCCCGTTCAAGCTCCGCAGCAGCTTTGCACTGGGAGATGACGTCTCCGGGGGTAATCAGACGGGCCAAATACAACAGACCGCCGACAATCAGAACATCGTCTAGTTGGCCCAAAATTGGCACGAAATCAGGAATTAAGTCGATGGGGCTGGCTAAGTAGGCGAGACCGCCATAGACCAGCGCCTTGGCCAATCTAGGTGTCCGGTCGTGCGCGAGTAAGCGCTTGTAGAAGCTAATTTCTGCTAAGAGTTTCTGCAGCACTGCATTTGGTCGCCGAATTTCGTGCTAATTAGAAATGAGTAGCTTAATGATGAGCGCGAGCAAAGCTAAGTTGAAAATGATCTTAATCAGCCGCTCGCCTTGTTTCACCGCGAAGTGCACGCCGAGCCATCCGCCCACCGAGTTTCCGATCGCTAAAGCCAATCCCGCTACCCACATCACACCAGATTCGCGGGCAAAGATGACAAGCGCAACAACGGAATAGGGCAAGATAATCGCCATTTTGTGCGCATTCACCTCAATCAAATCGAGTGCAGCGACTCGATGAAGCACCGGCATAATGAAGAATCCGATGCCAATGTGAATTAACCCACCGTAGAATCCGATTACCGCGATCAGGAGATGCGTTAGTACCACCCGTCGCGGTGTTGTGGATGCAGATTTTCTCTGCGATGCGGCTGGCGTTTTCGATTCAAGCAGAGAACTCAACATGACAGCGAGCATTACTATCGCCAACAGTCGATTGAAAACCACTCCGGCAATCTCGGTACCCAAGTATGCACCAATGATCGCGCCGGGCAGGAGACTCGCCGCCAGCGTGACGCTGAGTTTGAGGTTGTGATAACCGCGCTTAAAAAAAGCGATTACCGCTGTAAACGATTGCGCAATAATGGCGATTCGATTTGTGCCATTGGCGACTGGTCCTGGCACATCCATAAACAATAGCGCCGGTACAGTCAGTAACGAGCCTCCGCCTGCAAGCACGTTAATAAATCCCGCGCCAACACCAATTAAAGCGAGCAAAGAATAGTCTAAGAGATCCAATGTGGTTTATGTTCAATGAAAATATGAGTGTAGTGTTTTCGCCCCAAAATAACGAATCGGAAACATCGCGCGGTAAGCTTTGATGAAGAAGATCTCAACGCCGCGTGGCGTTATCGTTTCCCCGTACCATACGTTAAGCCATGCATATTGGGCGGATGGCATGATGCGCTTGACCGATGTCTGCGATTGGCAGCTTGTGAGTTTGCCACCGCGATTTTTCGGTTGGCGGATACGGGGCAATCCCTTGGCTCTGGCGTTCGATCCAAGCCTGTCTCAAGCGTTGGAGAACATAGACGTACTCGTTGCTACTTCAATGACCGATCTTGCGTGTTTGAAAGGATTAACGAAGCACTTGCAGTCTGTGCCGAGCGTACTTTACTTTCACGAAAATCAGTTTGCCTATCCGCCGAACGCTGCGGAACATAACAACCTCGAAGCGAAAATGGTTACCTTGTATGGAGCGCTGGCCGCAGATGTGGTGCTATTTAATTCGCGGTTCAATCGCGACACCTTTTTCGACGGAGCACAGCAAATGCTCAAAGCGTTTCCTGATTACGCGCCAATCCATTGCCTTAAATCGATTGAAAGAAAAACAACCGTAGTTCCGGTACCGTTGCCACTGAATGACCTGCAGGCCGAATTCCAACAAGCCAAAGTGCCTTGGTCGCCAGATCGTCCCCTCAAGATCGTATGGAATCATCGTTGGGAATACGACAAAGGTCCCGAGCGTTTGGCGCGCATCATCGAAATATCAGAGGCGTCTCGCTTGCCCTTTGAATTCACCATTGTTGGGCAAAGGTTTCGAAATATCCCAGCAAGCCTCGAACAGCTCAGTCGAGACATGCCTAGCTGCATTAAACATATTGGCTACGTTGAGAGTAAAGACACCTATCTGGCCATGCTTGCGTCCCAAGATGTTGTGCTATCGACTGCATTGCATGATTTTCAGGGTCTTTCGATAATCGAGGCGATGGCTTTGGGTTGCCTACCTTGTGTACCCGACAGACTGGTTTATCCGGAATACATCCCTCAGGGATATCGTTACACCTCTCAATTGAAATCTATCGAACAAGAGGCTGAATCTGTCATAGTAAAATTGAGCGACTACTTGGCAAGACTCAGGGATGGTGAAAAGCTTGCGCCGCCTGACTACTGTCAATTTGATTACAGTGAGGCACTTTCGCGCTATGAGAATCTCTTCTTTAGTCTATTGGCGCATAGCTAGCGCGATGAACGAAGTGCTAAACTAATCCGAAATTTTTCGAACGATTTTTCAACGCAAGCTTTCGCGATGTGGTATCGAAAATTTTCCCATTTGTATATTCACCGGAGACTAAGGCAGTCCCAAAGGAACACATTGTCATGAATAGATCTGCGACGTGGTTAATTAGCCTTTTCGCGAGTTTGGTTATCAGCACGTGTGCTTATGCAGGCTGGACAGACTTTTTTGATAAGGCGTTTTCGTCTGGCAAAGAGCTGTTAGGTGACAGTAATGTCACTAGCGCTCTCAGCGACAGCGATGTGGCAGGTGGCTTGCGCGAAGCGTTGTTGAAAGGGGCAAAATCTGCCGTGAGTAACTTAGGCACGACTGATGGATTTTTGAAAAATGCTAACGTGAAAATCCCCATGCCAAAGCACCTATCTATGGTTGAATCGGGCCTACGGACAATCGGGCAAGACGAGATTGCCGATTCTTTTGTAGAAAGTATGAATAGAGCGGCGGAACAGGCCGTACCGCAAGCCGCGGATGTCTTTACCGACGCCATCAAGGATATGAGCATTGAAGATGCCAAAGGCATTCTGAATGGCGGCGATTCTGCCGCCACTGACTATCTGCAGCGAACTAGCTCGACCAAGCTACGTGAAAAATTTCGGCCTCTTGTAGATGCAGCGATTGGCCAGGTGGGTGTCACAAACAAGTATCAGGATATTGTAGGCAAAGCGGATGTGCTCAGTGGGTTTGTCGATACTGAGAAGCTTGATCTAGGTAACTACGTTACCGATAAAGCGCTAGACGGCGTATTTTTTATGGTTGGCGAAGAAGAGCGCAAGATACGCGAAAACCCGGCCGCCAGAACGACAGAATTACTAAAGAAGGTGTTTGCCAAATAGCGGGCAGGCCGCGCTTAAGTCGGCATCGGGTGCCAACCCGCATCAGCCCATAGTTGGCCGCTCACGGCCGAGTTTCGAATCAAGAAACAAATGGCGTCGGCGATTTCTTCTGGTCGAATTAATCGGCCAATTTGTGTTGCCGGCAAGACGTTCTTTGCGATGTAGTCTTCGCCAAGGGATCGCACCATCGGTGTGTCAGTAAATCCAGGATGGATTACAGTACAGCGGACGCCGTAGTACATGGCTTCTTTCATTAATGTAGACGCTGCGCCTTCGATGCCGACTTTCGTCGTCGCGTAAGAGATTTGACCTTTATTGCCTTGTGAGGACACCGAACCGATAAACACAATCACGCCTTGTACGCCCTCATTAGCAGACCACTGTTTGAGGCCACGAGTAAACCGATCCTCGGCCATCTGCGCTACCAATTCCAAGGCCCAATAAATCGGCGCGATTAAATTCACTTCCATCACTTGGCGAAAATTTTCAATCGGATAGAGGTTTGCTTTGCCCTTCGTTTTGTTGAGTTTTACCGCCAAGGCGTCGCGCGTTATTCCAGCAGCAGGAATGCAAATATTCACGACTCCGCATCGATCTCTTAACGCATCAAAAGTGTTTTTGCGAAACATTTCGTCGGTGGTGTCACCTTGGAAACCAATCGCGACCTCCCGACCCGCCGCTTTGTTTAAGCTATCCGCTATCTCGTTAACCGTGTCGGCAACATCGACTAAAGCGACGCATCCAATTTCGTTTTTGATGAGTTCTTCCGCGGCCGCGCGGCCAATACCGCTCGCAGCGCCAGTTATAATCGCCACTTTGTCTTTGATTTGCATGTTGCGTAAAAATCTCTGTGTTTATGCAAGGGCGTCCATTATATTGACAAATTGATGCAGCGCAATAAATTTGTTGGGTTTCTAGTCAACCAGCACGACGGCTTTTTGCAGTTAGTGCATTTGAAACACGTATGATCGATACCGAATCATCATTCTTTCAGTATTCCTTCAGCCTATGTCACTGAATTTCACAATTGACTATTTACAACGTCATGAATATTTGACGGCGCAGCGCGATTTTACTTTAGACATTCTCACGCAACTATCCTCCGGCTTATTGGCGCTCGAGTTAGTGCAAGAATACGTTGAGACAATTTTCGCGGCCGGCTCCCTTGGTAGGCTCGAGGCGAATAGCATGTCAGATGCCGATTGCATCGTTATTTTGAATCAGTCTGTTGGCGCATCAATTCAGCAGCAATTAATGCGCGACGTAGAAAAATGTTACGACGATGTTGGTTTAAGGCGCGCGAAGTCGACGGGTATTTATAGTCATCCTGTTCAATCGAATGAACTTCTCGCCAATGCAGGGCGCGGAAGTTTGAACGACTCGCCGGCTATTTACGGAAAGCGAATTCAAACCCTGCTTGATGCGCGGCCAGTTATCAACGAGGCCGCTTTCCAGCGGTTACAAATGAGGGTGTTGGATTGGTTTAACCCTGAAATCTCCACCGCTGGTTTGCGGTACGAATTTTTGTTAAACGAAATTCGTCGCTATCTTGCCGCCTATGCTTCTTGGCAGTACTTCAAATTTGATCGAGATGAGGACGATGGTTGGCTGCTGAGACAAGCGAAGCTCGGTCTAACACGGCGGACAACTGTCGCTGCACTCGCTTTGGTCATTGGCACGATCAACGACGCTAACAAAGATGTCGAAATCGGACACTTTATGCCGCTGGCGCCTCTCAAGCGTATTGTGAGTATTTTTGAACTGTACGGTGAGTTCGATCTGCGCGCAGAGTACGTCGAATGTTACGAACGTGCTAATCAGTTACTGCATGATACTCGCGTACGCGCAGAACTGATTGTCAAAAGTCCAGCAGCATTGCCGCTACGTCGTGCTGAATTACCAGCGAGTTTTTTGCAGCTTGAACAAGACGCCGACCGGCTTCGTGCTATGTTGATTTTGTTTGCGCAGCGTCGCCAGGTCGATTGGCCAACCGCATGGTATTCGGGGCTATTGGCGTAACGGCTGGAACCCTATACACCTTCGTATCTTAGTGCCTCCGCAGGATCGGTTAACGACGCACGCCATGCGGGATAAAGTGTGGCAAGGATTGTGATTATGCCAGCCGTAATACCGATCACGGCGACATCGGTTTTGCCAATTACCGCGGGTAGGTAGTCGATATAGTAGACGTCAGGTTTGATAAATTGGATATCCAACCACCGCTCTAAGCGAGCCACAAACTCACCGCTATAGCTGGTACCAACGATTCCTAGGACGATACCGCTCATTACGCCGATAAGACCTACAAGGCTCCCTTGAATAACAAAGATGCACATGACTGCCGTTCGAGACATGCCTAAAGTTCGAAGTATCGCGATATCTGCGCTTTTTTCTTTCACGAGCATGATCATGGCTGCCACAATGTTAAACGCCGCGACTGCGACAATGATCGATAAGATCACAAACATGATGCGTTTCTGTGATTTCAACGCTTGGAAAAAATTACGATGATACTGGGTCCAATTGATGGACGCTGCTGGTGGGTCTAAGTTGCCGGCGATTTCACGCGCCAGGAAAGGGGCTTCGTCGGCGTTAGCGAATTTTACACGCAGGCCAGATACGCCAGCAGTCATCGAGAAAATATGCTGAGCGTCAGAGATATTAACTAGTGCCATACTGGCGTCGAATTCGTGCATGCCAATGTGAAATTCACCGGCGACGGTGTAGGTCAAGTAGACCGGCGCTTGGATACCGGCCGACGCCGAGAAACGCGGGGCAATAACAACGAGTCGCTGCCCAATTTCGACGTTGAGTTTTTCCCGCAATTGGTAGCCGAGCAATATTTGTTTAGCCCCATCCGCGATCTTGTGTTTATCTGCCGCTGAAATATATTTTCCAATCTCAGATACGTTTTCTTCCAGCGCAAGGTCGATGCCCTGAACAATGGCGCCATGTACTTCACCTTTGTGCGATAGCATCGCGCCGCCGCGAATAAACGGTGAAGTTGACGATACTTGGGGGTTTGAATCGAGTTTGGCGGCGGCGCGTTGCCAATCGACCATAGGTTGGCCAGGGTAGAGTACCGTTGCGTGTGCGGTCATGCCCAGAACGTGCTTTCGAACCTCTTGCTCAAAACCGTTCATTACAGAGGTCACAATAATTAGCACGGCGACGCCAAGAGCGATACCTAAGATAGAGACGAGTGACACAAAAGAGGAGAACTGAGTACGTCGGCCCGCACCCAGGTAGCGCACGGCAATTAAGGATATTGATTTGAGCATGCGACTCGTGACTATCGGCTTTGATCACGCAGCGCGCCGGCTGCCGCTAAGTGATCACTAGGACCAGTGTCCCTGTGTTTTGCGTCAGACGTCAGTTTTCAATCTCGGTGTGGTTCAAAAGGCTCCACTTGACTTTGAACCGCTCGCTACCGAAACGCTCTACGGACCATAGCGGTTCGTCAGGTTTTCGCGAAAATCCATTGCCCCGCCACGCCTCGTTAATACCAGGAAACATGTCGTCGGTTGCCAAGCCGCAATTTATCAGGCGTGCTTTGGGTCCCACGTAGGCAACGCCATAAGAATCGCAATAAATTTCGATCCGTGTTTCTTTCGCCATGCCAGCTTCACCTCAAAACCGAGATTAATCTCCGGATCGATGCGTAACAGGTTTCACAACCTCGTAGGCTGATCCATTCAGCTTGGCTGTTATTATGCGCTGCAAATCGACCAAGGTAAATGGTCGATTAATCGCTGCGCTAGTCGAAGGTGAAAGAAATACTTACTGAACCGAAATTGTGTTTGATGTCTTGCTTTTCGAACTCGCGGGTGCGGAAAACTTGTGCGTAGGATAATTTCACTTTACCGTAAATTACAGCAGCGCCAAGTACTAAATCCCCGACAACGTACTCTTTATTCACGTCGTGGGAATCGGTAAAAGTATTACCATCAAGGAAAACGTCGCGAATCTTCACAATACCCGTTATGCCTGCGAACAAGTGTGCGCCAAAATTGGTTTGGCTATTTAATCGCGGATCTCGGTAAGTCGTGGGGGCGCTAGAATTTCCACCAGGTCGCATTAAACTCGTGCCGAAGTCGGCGGGTAGATTCCAGCCGAATCGAGCTTCAGCGCCGGCATTTACGTAGGTATAGACGTTGCCAATTGCGCCGCCGGTATGTGTAATGATGTCGTACCCCAATCCGCTAACGCGCGTGCTATGAAAGGGACGCCATTTACGTTCGTAGATAATCGCAAGACCTGGTTCGTTTTCTAACTGGTTGTCCCATCCTTTGGCAGTATCAAAACCTCTAAGGTCGTGAATACTATTTTGGGCTTCTTCTCCCAGCGCGGCCGGACCAATTACCCCCAGTTGAAATTCTAGCGTATCGAGACGAGATTCCGATTTGCTAATAAAACTTAACGCGCCGTACAGCCACCCCGCATAGGGTCGGTCATCATTGATAACAACCCGGCTTTCAAGATCTTCCGGCGTGAAAATCTTTTGTCCGATGTTTATCCCGAGGTTCTTTTGTGCGCCTTCGTGAGGAATGAAAGGTAAATACTTGAACATCCATTCTGGTAAATTGAGCGCTTGTTGATAATGATCAACGTCAGCAGAAATCCAACCGATCTGTACACCACTGGTGTATTGTTGATCCGTGTCGCCAAATAGGTCGTTTTCCAACGCGAAGGTAAAGGTTGACGATTTTGATGCAATATTGTCCTTCGGTTGCTCCGCAAAAACGGACAAGCTAGTTGTCGCGCACAGGACTAAGATCGCCGATCGGAATATGAGTTTCATTGTCTACTAGTGAAAACTATTTCGCAGTCTCTGCTTGAGTCGGCATTAGGTACATGGCGACCCATACCCATGATAGTTGAGGCCCAAATCGTCCGGAATAGCGGCGTTATTTCAAACGAGTTGTAACGTAGTAATCGGCGGGCTTGATCGCTAGACGCGAATTCACCACTTATCCAGAGGTTCTTTATAAAAACATATTTGAATCATCGTGCAGCAAGAAGTTCAATTTGTT
>JBCCFA010000183.1:0-8274 GCA_039029975.1 Pseudomonadota bacterium | reverse complement strand
GGGCATCACCGGGTTCAAACCGGATAAGCACGCCGACCTTGCGAGTCTCCGTAACGATTGGTCTGGGCAGTTGGATTCGAACCAACGGCCTCTCGGTTCCAAGCCGAGTGCTCTAACCAGACTGAGCTACACCCAGATAGTTGGTAGACCGAGGCTGATTCGCACAGCCGACCTCACGGATATCAGCCGTGCGCTCTGACTGCTGAGCTACCGGTCTATTGAATTTACGATGCATTCGGAACGAACGTACCGTCGCGCATTGCTTTGTTGATGTAGCGCATAAACAGTATCGCTTTGTCTTCACGTTCAAGCGTTGCATCACCCACATCATCAAGCGGAACTGGAAACACATAAGTACCGCGTTCAGGTACATCGACACCGTAGTACGCTAAACCTTGTCGATAGCGTAAAAATTCAACGGTATTATTTTTCACAACGTCTTTAATGTTCATTGCTTACAATCCTCAGAGTGTGGTGAACCGGACAGGACAAGATTCGCAAACGAAGTGTCGTTTGCTCACCCCTTCGGGGCGGCTTCGCCGTCCCATCTCGTTTCACGAGATGGTGAACCTGCAATTGCGAGGTTGAAGGCCTCGTGGCTTAACCATTCGCCCACCGGTTCAAAATCTGGCGCTGCGAATCGGACTCGAACCGACACCTCTCGGATCGACAATCCGATGCTCTGCCATTGAGCTACCGCAGCGAAAATAAGAACGGTTGAGACTAAACCGTTTACGACCATCCTTTTGCAGGATTACCAGTCACCTGCGGAGCGACTGTTGCCTGCGTGTCCACTGCCACCAGACGAACGCCGGCATGACAGTAGAAAGTCATGACTGCCTTTTTGTAAGTGAGGCGATTCACTTGTTGTACGGATCTAGTCAGCATTTTGCGTTCCGTAAGCCTTGCGAGCTTTAAATGGGGGCTACCCAACCGTGCGGCGTCCTGCCAAGGTGTAAACAGCTTGCGACTGTTTAAACCGCCGAATTACCTAAAGGTTTCGGCTTTAAGCCACTTTCAATACGTACCGAGGTGCGTCTTTGCGTTTAATCATGCTGCGTAATGCGGGAGTCGAACCCGCAACCTATCGATTTCGGATCGATAGCTCTACCATTGAGCTAAAACGCGATTCCCATTGCGACGTGCGCACCTCTGTTGCTTCATCACCTTTTGGATGACGAAATACAACACGTCGAATGTTTTTCACCTGCCGGCTACTCAACCATTAACGAGGACGCTGGCTACACACCAGAACCCTAGCTAATTGCACAGTCGCACTTGCTAGCAAAGCTCGTACTTATCTGCACTATTCGTTACCCCTCGCGGTTAACGATATTGGTTTCGCGGGTTGCACCACCACGTGTTCTTTCACGGACCTGCATTCCCGATTGAAACCGGTGCGTTAGTCGCGCTACTTCCGCGCATCGCTTGGCCGCTATTCCCGTTATGGCCGAGAACTAAGGGGGCCGAACTTGCCTGGATTGACCGAAACCTAGGTTTCGGCGAAACGCCATGAGCCGCGTTCCTTTCCCGTCGTTGCCGACGGTTAGCAGCGCCAGGCCGCTAATACCCCATTGCAAGAACGGAGTAATCTTTGGTGGAGGTTCACGGATTTGAACCGCGCTCATTCGCCTTGCAACGACGACGTTCTACCAGCTGAACTAAACCCCCAACTGTTGGCTGGCATGGTAGGACTCGAACCCACACCGTTCCGCTTAACAGGCGGACGCTCTACCATTGAGCTACATGCCAAAAATTGGTGGATTGGGATGGAATTGAACCACCTTCGCGCCGATCTTCAGTCGGCCGCTCTACCAATTGAGCTACCAATCCTTGGTGGAGAGGGAAGGAGTCGAACCTACAAAGCCACTAAGGCGCCTGGGTTACAGCCAGGTTATCTCGCCAATAAAAGCCTCTCCGAATTTCTTGGCGCTGACGGTGAGCTTCGAACTCACAACCTGCTGTTTACAAGACAGCTGCTCTGCCAAATTGAGCTACATCAGCTAATACAAAAGGGGCAGGCGCACGCGCGCGCTAGCCGGGGTTAACCGCCGCCGCCTTTCCGCATGAAAAGGACGCTGCCCCATTGCCTATACAATCCACATTGTTAAAGAGCATCCACGCGGGCGAAAAAAAACCCCGGTGGGTTGAACCAACCGGGGTTTCTTAGCGAAATATTCCTGGAAGGTTCACATTAGAGCCTTCCGGGTGATGTACACGGCAAGGCTAAATTATCGGTTCCTCATTGTTAAAGGCGCTCTGATCGCTAGCGCCGTACGCATTGAGTCCCGGTATCGATTTCATACGGGACGACTGCGCACCGCCGTCGTTACTGAGGCGGGCATAACAATTCCCGTACCCAACAGTGGCGTTTGATAAACCAAAATGTCGAATGAAGTTATTCATAGCGGGCGGGAGTATACGCACATTGGAATCAGTGTCAACAATTAAAATGAACAAAAGTTCCGAAAATGTGAACAATCGTGGATGGTTAGGGTTTGGTGATTTTTTTTGGCTTGGTCGCGCGGACCGACTTCAGCCAGTTTTGTAATGTAGTTTCTTGTCTTGAGGTGAGATCGAGAGCCCCAGCCATAAGTTCAATAGTGTCGATGACCCGCCCTCGGATAGCAGCGCCGACATCAGTATCAGGAATTGACGGTCCCTTACCAAACAAGATCCAGCCGGGAGAGACGTTGGTTATTTCAGCAATCGCTTCGATGATTTTGAGGTTGGGATTTTTGGGTTCGGTCGTTTCCAAACGATGTAAACCAGTTTTAGAGAGTTCAATACCGTAACCACGTAACAAGTTTCGCAGCTCTGCTGGTTCGATTTGCGCCCATTGGCGCGCGTGCCGAATTCGCTCGGCAATATTCTCGGGGGTAGTCGACAATCGGGATACACACGTTTTCAAATAAATGAGTAAACATCTTACAACCTCTGTCGGCAGAAGAAAAAAATAAGATACAGAGCGGCGTCGAAACCATGCCCATTTCGGTGATCTGGTGCCAACGCGAACGCCATTTAGCAATCGCGATATTTAGAAAGCTGAAGTTGATGCCTCGCTAGTAACTGTTACTCAATTCCAGTGCCGTCGCGCTAGTTACAATACCTTATATCAATGTTAAGTTAGTAAAATCTTTCTCTACTCATGAATTGTGTCGTGCCAAAAAGAATTGCGGTTTTTCAGCATCTAGCGGTTGAGCACCCAGGAATTTTCAGAGATTTTCTACACGCAGATAATGTTGTTGTTGAAACCTTTGAACTCGATGAAGGTGCGTCCATTCCTTCTCTAAAGCAGTTCGATGCTTTATGGGTAATGGGTGGCCCCATGGATGTTTGGCAGGAAAACGAACACCCTTGGTTGGCGGCAGAGAAAGCGGCTATCCGCCAGGCAGTGTGCGATGAAAATCTGCCGTTTCTGGGCGTGTGTTTGGGACATCAACTTTTTGCTGAAGCCTTGGGTGGTAGCGTTAAGCTGGGCGGCGAAGCGGAGGTGGGCGTACACGAAGTTGCGTTAACAGACAGCGGCAAAGCGCACCCTGTATTTCAAGGTTTTGTGGAATCGTTTCAGTGTTTGCAATGGCACAGCGCCGAGGTCGCCGCAGTACCTGCGGCGCTTTCGATCCTGGCTTCATCACCGGCTTGTGAAGTACAAGCGCTGGCGCGTCAGGCAAATCAAGTGAGCATTCAGTTTCATATAGAAGTGACGCAAGACACCGTGGGTGAATGGGCCGCGGTTCCTGCTTATGAAGCTTCTTTGCAGCAGGCGCTAGGCAAGAATGGTCTCGACATTTTTTCTCGCGCAACGTCTAAACACCTGGCCACTTTCAACCAAATTGCAGAACAGTTTTACCGAAACTGGAAAGACGCGGCGAACTTTTGACCGTTCGAAATCGTGGAGACGCCTCGCTGTGACGATTGATTACGAAGTCTTCAAAAAACTTTTGATTGATTCGCGGATTGCCTTGCAAACGATTAGCGAGGCGTCTGAAGATTCGGCGAAGCCAGTTGAGCTTGATCAAACGCGGGTCGGTCGAGTTTCTAGAATGGATGCTATGCAGGCGCAAGCAATGTCGCTAGAAACGCAGCGGCGCAGGGAGCTGCAACTTAAAAAAGTAGCCGCCGCGCTGGCGCGCTTAGAGTCTGGTGATTTTGGTTATTGCGCCCAATGCGGTGATGAGATTAATGTTGAACGACTCAAAATAGAGCCCACTACCCTTTTGTGCATTCAATGCGCTGAACAACGGGAGCAACAAATATGACGAACTTAGAGATCATCCCAAAGCAGCTTGAAATAAACGGCATTAATACCATCGTCCGCGACGCCGGTGGGGAAGGTAGTAGCGCAGTCGTTTGCGTTCATGGGAATCCCGGTTCCGGGGCCGATTGGACCTCGCTGATGTCAAAGATCGCTGAGTCAACCAGAGTAGTTGCGCCCGACATGCCGGGTTTCGGTCGTTCCGCTAAGCCTAACAACTTTAACTATACGGTCCCTGGCTATGCGAATCACCTAAACGCTGTGCTCGAGGCGCTTGGCGTCTCGCGTGCACATTTAGTTTTACACGATTTTGGCGGACCGTGGGGGCTTGCCTGGGCAGCGCAACATCCGGACAAAGTAGCAAGCATAACGCTGGTGAATATTGGTGTGATGCCCGGTTACCGCTGGCATTATCTTGCGCGCTTATGGCGAATGCCATTGGTTGGCGAGTTCTTTATGGCTACGACCACACGTTTTGGATTTTCCACGCTGCTAAAACACGGTAACCCACGCGGTCTACCGAAAAATTATCTAGATGAGATGTATGAGAACTTTGATGCCGGGACAAAACGTGCGGTGCTGAAACTGTATCGAGCGACTTCGGGCTTGGGAGATTTAGCGGATCAGCTAAAAGCTGCACTTGCGCCATTGGATTTAGAGGCGCTGGTTATTTGGGGTAAGTGCGATCCCTATGTGCCGTACAAATTCGCAGCGGCGCAAACAGAAACCTTTCCGCGCGCTAATATTCATTACCTAGAGGACAGTGGGCACTGGCCTTTCATCGATAACCCGGAAGGCTTCGAAGCGATTGCGGTGCCGTTTTTAAAAAAAGTAACCGCTGCTTAAATTGCAGTTGAGATTCGATAGTTAAAACTGTTTGAAGCCCCGCACCGCTTTCGTCGCAGGATGGAGCGCTAAGCCGCCGCCCATTTCAATGGCTACGCCTGCCACATCGGCGATTTCTTCAACCGACGCATCGAGTTTTTTTAAAGCCGCGTTATGCCAGGCAATACAGCCATCGCAAGATTGTGAAATTGCGATCCCCAAAGCAATTAGTTCTTTGGTTTTAATATCTAAGGCGCCGTCTTTAAAAGTTGCCTGCTGGAGTTGGCCGAACGCGTTTAAAACCGCTGGCGTAGTTTCTCCTAACTCACCCAGTAAGGATTTCAGTTCATTTTCTATCTCGGGATGCGCTTCCATAACCAATTCCTTTGTGAATTTATCGGTGAGTAAAACCAGTTCATAAACTCGGTGGCGTGATCAAAGCTTCAATTAATCGAGGTCCCTTAGTCTCCATCGCTGTTGAAAATTGCTCGCAAAATTCCTCAGCAGTTTGCGCTCTTGAGGCAGGTACACCCATGCCTTCAGAAATTTCACACCAATTAAGCGACGGTTTACCAAGGTCGAGCATCGATAGCGTTTTATCGTTAGGTGTTTCTGCTTTAAGGCGCATGAGTTCCACATTCAATATGGCGTAGCTGTCGTTATTCAGCAGCACCACCGTGACGTCGGTGTTTTCTCGCGCCATTGACCATAACGCTTGTACCGTATACATGGCACTACCGTCGGCTTGTAGCGCCACAACTTTACGTTCGGGGCGAGCTATCGATGCGCCCAGGCTTACAGGCAAGCCTTGGCCAATCGCTCCGCCCGTGATCGCGAGCCAATCGTGAGCCGCGGCTGCCTCGGTCCGTTGAAAGACTTCTGCTCCGGCAGTGATTCCCTCATCAGACAGAATAGTGTTTTCCGGCATTAAAGCCGCAATCGCGTCGCCAACCGCTGCGGGTGTAAGTGGGCCGCTAGGTAGTTCGCCGACGATTCTTTGTTGTCTTTGTGGTTCCTGATTTTTCACCCCGAGCTGCGCCGCCAGCCGCGACAGAGCTTCTACTGCATCATGATCTCGCGGTACAGCCACATGTACCGTTGCGGTCTCGGGCACTAATAAACTAGGCAGTTCCGGATACGCGAAGAAAGCTGCCGGTGTTTGCGAGCAGACGATAATAAATTGCTCAAACTCGCCCAGCACGGCAACCGCTTGTTCGGCGAAATAGGGGATTCGCGGTACGTTTACCCGTCCTGCCCCGCGTTCTATCCGAGTAGGGAAGGTTTCACAAAATAACGTAGCGTTCGTGTGTTCGGCGATTGCTGCGACGAGTGTCGTTGCCTCGTTGCGCATGGCGCGCCCGCCTAAAACGAAGGCCGTCTTCTTACCATTTGAAAGCAATTCGACCGCTTTATTGAGTGTCTCATCGTCTACTTTAGTTGTTGGTAAGCGCGTAATTGCTTCCGCCGCACCGCTTGCCTCCTCCCAGGCAAAATTGGCCGGAGCGATTAGCGTGGCAATTTTGCCATCGCCTTCGTAAGCAGCGCTCACGGCCTCGGCACCGCTAATGGCTAAATCGTCTGCGCTGCTTGCTACTTTCACCCAAGACGAATTGATTTCCGCGTGGGCGATAACGTCCGAAGTGAGAGGCGCATCATATTGAAGATGATAGGGGGCATGATCTCCCACAATATTGATTAACGGCACGTGTGCTTTTTTAGCATTATGCAAATTCGCCATCCCGTTAGCGAGCCCGGGCCCAAGATGTAACAGGGTAATCGCGGCCTTATCACTCATGCGTGCGTAGCCGTCGGCTGCACCGGTTACCACGCCTTCGAACAAACACAGAATGGGGCGCATTGATTCGGTGCGACCAATCGCAGAGACCAGATGCATCTCTGAGGTGCCGGGGTTTGCGAAACAAACCTCGATGTTGGAATCGATAAGCGTTTTAAGTAAGGCTTCTGCGCCATTCATGATGCGACTTCCTTATAAGTCTTAACGTTATTTAGATCTTGTCTCGTTTAGTTTTTTTAAATCCTGCGCGCGGGCAGCTTCTACCCAAAACTCCTCTAACGCAACGGCAATCTTTATATCGTTGTTTTCCGAGCATTTCGCATCTAGCCATTGCACGAAGCGATGAACGTTAATCGAGATGTCGCTCGCTTCGTCTCCAGCCAAACCTTTCATCATGTTACCAGCGGTTAAGTAGCCAGATAAATATGCATGAATATAAGAGGTGTTTTCGAGCGTGTGGTTCTGCTGATCGTCGGTGCGCCGTTCTAGATAGGTCGCACAGCTTAAGTTTCCCAAGCCGTAGGAAGAATACGCTAAAGCGTTACCACAAAAGAGTGGACTAAATAAAAACACAAAAGAAAACACTCGCAATTCCGAGTCTAACCTAATCACGTTTTCTCACACGTTCTGCTGGAATTGATAATTGTTCAAGCAAATAGCTTTTGAAATCTGCGGCTAAATTTTGTTGATCAACTGCTACGTCCATGCACCGCAACCAGGCGTCCCGCTCAGCCAAGCCGATATCCAAATGAGCATGCGCGCCGGGTATGCTAATGCCGCCATATTTTTCCGCATAAAGTCTTGGCCCGCCCAGCCAGCCGCACAAAAATAGCGTCAATTTATCGCGCGATACATCCAAATCTTTGGGGTGCATCGCGCGAATCGTTTGGGCGTATTCGGCGCGCTCCATTTCGTCATAAAACGCATCCACTAAGCGGCGCACTCCTTCTTGTCCGCCGGCTGCCTGAAAGGAAGCGTCTTTGGTGCCGTAGCTTGGCGTTTCCAAATGGTTTTACCGCTCAATCATTAGATGGACCAAATCACCAGACATTCTTCATCACAAATTCGGGATGACTCTCTCACCAAATAGACGGATGTCCTCTAAAGCTTCTGCCTGAGGTGGTCCACCGGGCTGGCGCATTCTTATCATCAGATAATCTGGTTCGATTTCTTCTTTCCAGCGCTGCAGTTGCTCCAGGCATTCCTCTGGCGATCCGGCAATCAAACGGTCTTGTCGCGCGATATCGAACGTTAGATCTTCTGGGCCTTTGAGGTCCTTGATGTAATCGTCTTCCACATATCCCCCGAATTCGTAATACCAACGGTGGGTGTGCATGGTCGGACCACTTTTTTCCTCTGCGTCTGCTTTGTTTTTACCAATCACCACGTCTCGCAT
>JBCCFA010000182.1:0-8299 GCA_039029975.1 Pseudomonadota bacterium | reverse complement strand
TTTGGCGCTTCGTTTTGGGGTTCTTCCTGCGTCGCCGCTTCGGCCGATTGGTGCTTAATGCGTCTAGCATTTGCGCTCTAGATTCAGCCGTCCCTTGTTCGTATTGCGTCCACCACTGAACCTGCTCAGCCACGTCTTCACCACTTTGGTGTCTTAGCAGCAGAAAATCATAAGCGGCGCGAAATCGTCGGTGCGAAAATAAACGTTCCACTCTCTTCGGCGTTAACTTGTCAAACTTCTTTTGCAGCGTCCAAATTTCACGGATGTAACTGGTGAAACGACGGGGAATGGCAATCCGTTCCAGCTGTTGTTCAATTGCAAGATCGCAAGCTCGCTGCTCTTTGTCGAAAGCCGACCAATCTCGATCGGCTAATTGCCGCAAAGCATTTCTTTGCGGTACCCAAAGAATCGCGGCGAACACGAAGGCGGGCGTCACCGACTTATCCTGACCGATGCGCTCATCAGTGTTACCCGCAACCCGTTCGATCATAGTCATAAATTCATCGAATAATTCGGTGTTTTTCAAGTCTGCACAACACGGAAAAAGCACTTCCATCAAATCGTAGCGATTAAGCAAGCGGAACGCAGTAACCCCGGCGCCACAGTGAAAAAGCTTCACCAATTCATCAAACATTCGCGCCGGTGATATATCCAACAGCAATTTTCCGTACTGCGAGAACGCTTGCTCAGTGTCTTTCTCTATGTTGACCCCAAGTTTGGCAGCGAATCTGATCGCTCGAAGCAGCCTTAATGGATCCTCGACGTAGCGCTTATTCACGTCGCCTATCAAGCGAAGGTTTTTCGCTTGCAGATCTTCGAAACCACCGACGTAATCAACTATCGTGAAGTCGGCGATGTTGTAGTAGAGCGCGTTGATAGTGAAATCGCGTCGCCAAGCATCATCCACAAGTTCGCCATAAACATTATCTCGCAGTATGCGACCCTGCTCCGATACTGATGCACCGTCTGCCTGCTCCTGTGGAGCCGCTCGAAATGTTGCTACTTCGATAATTTCGCGACCAAACCGCACGTGTACAAGTTTGAAACGGCGACCGATCTGACGGGCGTTACGAAACAATTCGCAAATTTCTTCCGGGTGAGCGTTGGTCGCTACATCAAAATCTTTGGGCTTTAAACCCAGCAATGAATCGCGCACGGCCCCACCGACCAAATAGGCTTCGAAACCGGCGTTATGAAGTCTATAGAGGACTTTTAACGCATGCTCAGAAATGTTCTTGCGCGATAGGCTGTGTTCATCGCGTTGATATATTCGAGCATCTTTACGAGTAGAGGATTCTTTTTTTGAAAACTCAAACAATTTTGCGGGGCGGAAATTTTTCAGGATCGCCAAAAGTACTTTCTCATCAGTTCCTCCCACCGCGGTGAAGCTTGGGCGGACGTTTCATCGATAAATTACTCATCTGGCGCCTGATCATAACCAGTCGTGAGATTTTTTTCCTCAAAAAGCGTGTCGCGGAGCCACATCGCAGCGCCAAAATCGATGGCATCACGATTCGACAACGACTGCCGCTCAGCGTTAGCTTGACCCAGTTGTTCAAGCCGGAACCGATCGGTCAATAAGGCAATTGCATAGCTAACGAGGCCCGGTTGATCGATATGGACATGGTGGCCGCTGTTCGTTGCCACGATATGGGCGGACAGCTCGCTTTGTTGTGCTAGCTCGCTCTGCATTTTCAACCACAAATCTTCAATCATGGCGCCGCGTTCATTGTTTGGCCAAACTCGCTTACCGCGGGTTAGAACGACGGTTGGCGTTTTCGGTGCCACCGGGGTTCGCCTTATTTGAGCAGCGCTTTGTTTGAATGACAAGTATTCGCGCGCCAAGGTGCGTTTCGTACGCCAGTGAATCGACTGCATAAACAACTTCTCGCGAATTTCTGCAGGCAGTTTTTTATGGGGTTGCGGCGGATCCGAAAACTGGACGAGCCCCCAACGGGAGCTTGGGGCGGTATTGAGGGAAATAGGTGGCTGTAAAAATCGCTCAACTTGTTCAGGATGCGAAGAATCAACGAGCACCAATCCGGCAACTAAATAAGGAAATCGGCGGGAGAAGAGCTGCATATTGAAACCACCGAATGAGTGTCCGACCAAGATAAATGGCCTGTCTACGTCGAGCGATTCGGTCAACAAGAATAATTCATTGGAAATTCTCGAACTGGTCCGTGGACGCGGTCCCATGTCGCTGTACCCATAACCGGATCGATCGTAGGAACATACCCGCGTGAATTCGCGAACCTGGTCGACGACGTAACGCCACTCTAGTGAGCTCCCGCCCAACCCAGAATCAACTAACACGGTGGGTGTCCCATAACCTTCGCAAACAATATGCAATCGGTAACCACCGATATCGATCAATTTGCCGGGCGAATCGTGCGATACGCGCGAGTAGCAGCTCGCGCTGGTAACGACAGCAATAAGCGCTACGGAAAGCGCAATTAATGATGGGCGAGCGCGCCGCGAGCCAGCAACTCCTCGCCAACGAACGTGGAGTGTTCTTAAGAGTAAATTATTGGAAAAAGCTGCCACTAAGTAAAAACAGATTCTTATCTACGCTCAGCTAGTTTGATTGGACAAACTTCTTGCGGCAAGTGTATTTTCCAAAAATCGATCGCATTGTGCTGGGAATTACCGTAAATTCGCCAAATCCACCCTAATTACCCTCATCAAACCACTTCCTGAATACGTCTCAGCAAATAAGGAGCTAACTTGAATCGGGAAGAGAATAACGTGCCGGAAGCGCCAGGGGATTCGGAAAACAGCCCTCACGTTAGCCTAATACGTCGTTTAGCGGCCGTCGCATATGATTCTGTGGCATTGTTGGCAACTTTTTTTCTATGCACGCTACCCATCGTCATCGTTTTGCAAGGGCAGGCAATTGCACCCAACAATCCTTTCTATTTTGCCTATCTAGTGGTTTGCGCATTCCTTTACTTCGCGCTCAGCTGGACCAAAGGCGGTCAAACCTTGGGCATGCGGGCTTGGAAAATCAAACTCGTTTCGAGCAACCAACGTGGCTCGATTTCTCTCACCAACGCGCTTCGGCGTTTCGGCGTTGCCTGCGCTTCTTGGTTAGCCTTCGGGATTGGTTTCATCAGCGCTGTTTTCGATAGCCGCAATCGCGCCTGGCACGACAAATGGTCCGGCACTCATCTTGAGCGACTTAAATAACCAACTGCTAATTGGTTCTGACCATTAATATCGAACCAATCAATAGCATGCACAACGCAGGGCCAGCGGCGGAAACAACAGGGGCAACATCAAAAACCACGCCCAGATGGCCAGCGGCTTGATTGAGCAGATGAAATCCTAATCCGATTAAACCACCAACGATGATCCGCTGACCGATGGGTGTACTGCGGTCGGCGCGCATCACCATCGGAATGGCCAGGAAGACCATCACACCGGTTGCCAACGGATAGACTACTTTAATCCACAACGCATGCTCGTACCGTGCAGCGTCTTGGTTGTTGGTTTTCAGGAAGCCGATAAATTTAACTAAAGTCCATACGGCTAAACTATCGGGCTGAATCGCCACAACCGAAATTAAATCCGGCCGCAACAGAGAATCCCATTTAGCGCCTTCGGTGTGGCGCTGACTCAGTTCTTCGTCGGAAACAAAGGTTTGAGAGATATCTTCCAGTATCCACTGGTTCTCAACAAAACGAGCGCGTTCGGCGAATGTGCTGGTACGCAATTGATTGGTGCTATCAAATTCGTATATGTAAATTTGTCTGAGTTCGTCGCCAGGCAATATTTCTCGGATGTTGATGTAGCTATTGCCGTCTCGGGCCCAAAAACCATTCTGAGTTTTCAAGGTAATGCGATTATTGATCGCCATTGAACGGTATTCCCTGGCATAGCTTTCCGACGCCGGCGCGATTAATTCACCAACCAAAATTGCCAAAACAACGAGCACCAAGCCCGCCTTCATCACTGACTTAATAATGCGTATTTTCGCAACACCCGCAGCGCGAATTACCGTGATCTCACCATTGCGCATCATCGTACCCAACCCCAGCAGCGAGCCAATCAACGCAGCCATTGGGAATAGCTGATAAATCAAACCCGGTAAGCGGAGAACCGTATAGAAAAACACCTGCGGTACCGAGTAGGAACCGCGCCCTACTTGCTCTAGCTCATCTATCAACATGAAGAATGTGAAGATGGCGAGCAAAACCAGCAGAACGGTGGTGCTACTGGTGATAATGTGCCGGGCAATATAGGTATCTAGAATTCGCAATCGAGACGGTTTCCTAAGCAAGATTGAATTTTGGCTCGTTGCTCAGCGCATTTTGCGCCAGAGCATGCAAAAGCATACACTTTACAGCAACATATTCACAAAACCGAAAGTGAACTGATTCGAGGATTAAGATGGATATTTCGATAAAGCGCGGTACGCCGGCGCGCCAAAAAACAGCCTGTTTTGTCTCACCGATTTATACGAGCAAGAAGCTCGGCGCGACTTCGACTGCGCTGGATAAATCAAGTCGGGGCTCGCTCTCTGCACTGACGAAGCGCGGCGATATCTCTGGCAAAGTTGGCGAAGGCTTGCTCGTACCGACGGTTTCTGGCGTATCAGCCGATCGGGTGATATTAATCGGTGCCGGCAAGGAGTCTGGGATCGCGGCCGGTGATTTTATTAAGGTCGCCAAAAAGGCGGCGTCGATGATCAGTAGCGGTGGATACCGCAATGCACTTAGCGCTTTAACTGAAATCAATGTCGTAGAACGAGATTTGAGTTGGAAAATTCGCCAAATTGCGATCGCCTTTGATGCAGCGACCTACCGTTTTAACGAATTTAAGTCTAAAGCGAGCGGCGCTAAATCCGCGCCAAAACTGTCCCTGCTGCTAGATGACGATAGCGTCGCGGCGGCGAAAGCCGCGCTGCCAATGGCAAATAGCATTTGCAACGGCATGACGTTGTGCAAAGACCTTGGGAATACACCGGCTAACTTTTGTACGCCAACCGATTTAGCAAATCGCGCAAAAGAGATGGCCAAGGGACAAGCAAAACTTAGAGTTGAAGTGCTCGATGAAGCAGCCATGAAAAAACTGGGCATGGGCTCGCTGCTATCCGTATCGAGTGGAAGCGAGCAACCAGCCAAGCTAATCATCTTCCACTATTCAGGCGGGAATAAAGAAGACAAACCGGTAGTTCTCGTCGGTAAAGGTGTGACGTTCGACTCTGGCGGAATTTCGATAAAGGGCTCTGCCGGAATGGACGAAATGAAATATGACATGTGCGGCGCCGCCAGCGTTTTTGGCACCTTACATGCGGTAAACGAGGGTAAGCTGCCGATTAACGTGATTGGGGTGGTTCCAGCAACAGAGAATCTACCAGACGGCAAGGCCACTAAACCTGGCGACGTCGTCACAAGTATGTCGGGTCAGACAATCGAAATCCTAAACACAGATGCTGAAGGGCGCCTGATTCTGTGCGACGCACTCACTTATAGCGATAGATTTAATCCCGATGTGGTCATCGATATCGCCACCTTAACGGGTGCCTGCATCGTAGCCTTGGGCAATACAGCGTCTGGATTAATGAGCAACGACGACGAACTTGCTACAGATCTGCTCAACGCCGGCGAAACGTGCGGTGATCGAGCATGGCGACTACCCATTTGGGATGAATATAACCAACTAATTGACAGCCCGTTCGCTGACATGGCGAACGTCGGCGGCCGGGCGGCAGGTACCATCACAGCAGCATGCTTTCTATCGCGCTTTACCAGCAAATATCGCTGGGCGCATTTAGACATCGCGGGCACTGCCTGGAAAAGCGGCAAGGCGAAAGGCGCAACCGGTACGCCGGTCCCGCTGCTCACTCAGTATCTGATGAGTAGGCTAGACACCTAACAAGCATGACTAGGGTCGACTTTTATGTCTTCGAGTCCGGGAGCGCTGACGGTTTTGCGCGCTTCATATGTCGATTAGTCGAAAAAGCTTGGCGCCAAGGCAACCGCATATTCCTCCATTGCCAGGACCAACAGATGGCTTCACGATTCGATGACCTGCTTTGGACTTATCGGGATATCAGTTTTCTACCGCACGCACTGGTACCGTGCGAAGAAGAGACGCCCGTGGGCATCGGTGCAGACACCGAACCCGCCGCCGGTTACGACCTGATGATTAATCTAACGGATTCGGTTCCAGAATTTTTTAGTCGGTTCGAGCGGGTTGTAGAAACAACCGGCATCGATGAGCAACAGCGAAAATTAGCTAGAGACCGATACCGCTTCTATCAGGAGCGAGGCTATGCGCTAGAAACGCACCAGATTAATTAGCCTTTTCGTTATGACCACCGATGACTCGAACAATGGCGCAAATCCGACTGCGGATCTTGATCGCACGATCGAACTGCTTGAGTCAGAAATTCAATCGCACGCCGAGAAGCAGGTAGCATCGACAAATACGCCACCCGACGATGTCAAAGTCCCGGTGTTAAAGAACAAAATCCAGACGCTTTCGGACTTACCCAAAGTTAGCAGCGGAACGGCAGAAGAGCCAAAGCAAAATCAGGACCATGACGCGACTCAACCTGAGGCGCTGGCACCGTTGATATCGGCGTTGAAGGAAAGTATGGATGAGTCGCTAAGCGATGCATTAGAAACGCTAAAAGCAGCGGTAGTCGCAGATTTGAAAAAAGAATTCTCAAACGCAACGGCTCCTGAGCGCAGCGGTCAAGCGCCCGCGGCTCGCCAAGAGCAAGGCGCGAAACCCACCGCCCCCAAAGAACTTCCTAAAGAAAAATCACCGCCAATGGAAAAAACTTACGATCCGCATTCGATCGAAACAGCGCGCTACCAACACTGGGAAACACAGGGTTATTTTCAACCCACAGAAGAAGGCGCCCCTTACTGCATTATGTTGCCGCCGCCCAACGTGACTGGCAGCTTACACATGGGTCACGCTTTTCAAGATACCTTGATGGACGCACTGATCCGCTACCAGCGTATGCAAGGTAATAGCGCACTTTGGCAGTGCGGCACGGATCATGCGGGTATCGCCACCCAAATCGTGGTTGAAAGACAGCTCGCTCTTCAAGGTCAAACCAGGCATGAACTGGGGCGAGATAAATTTGTTGAAAAGGTTTGGGAATGGAAAGGCCAATCTGGCGGCACGATCACGCAGCAGTTACGGCGCATGGGCGCCTCCATGGACTGGAGTCGCGAGCGCTTCACCTTAGACGAAGAGCTATCAGAAGCGGTCACGGAAGTTTTTGTCAGTCTATTTGAAGAGGGCTTAATTTACCGTGGTAAACGCTTGGTAAATTGGGATCCGGTCCTGCACACCGCGATATCGGACTTAGAGGTGGTATCACAGGAGGAGAACGGTTCACTGTGGCATATCCGTTATCCCTTAAGCGATGGAACTGGTTACGTTGTTGTGGCGACGACTCGCCCGGAAACCATGCTGGGCGATACCGCAGTTGCGGTCCACCCAGAAGACGAACGCTATCGAAGAATCATTGGCAAAACCATCGACCTACCCTTAAGCGACAGAAAAATCCCGGTTATCGCAGATTCCTATGTTGATCCGGAATTCGGTTCCGGTTGCGTAAAAATTACGCCGGCTCACGATTTCAATGACTATGAAATGGGTAAGCGCCACGACTTACCAGTGATCAATATTTTTGATAACGACGCAGCAATTAACGACAACGCACCCGAGAAGTTTCGCGGTCTAGACCGCTACGACGCGCGCAAAGAAATTGTTGCCGAATTAGAAGTGAATGGTTTGCTTGCGCGAATTGATGATCACAAATTGATGGTCCCGCGCGGCGATCGATCTAACGCCGTTATTGAACCTTATTTGACCGATCAGTGGTTCGTTAAGATTGAACCCTTAGCAAAACCCGCGATTGAAGCGGTTGAAAATGGCTCGATAAGATTCGTCCCTGAGAATTGGAGCAAAACGTATTTCGAATGGATGCGAAACATCGAAGACTGGTGTATCTCACGTCAACTTTGGTGGGGTCATCGGATACCAGCTTGGTATGACGAGGACGGTAATATTTACGTCGGGAAAAATGAAGCGGATGTGCGGGCACGTTCTGGACTTGCTGCAGATGTGTCGCTGCGTCAGGATGAAGACGTATTGGACACTTGGTTTTCGTCAGCGCTTTGGCCCTTTTCAACCCTAGGTTGGCCGAAAGAAACGCCCGAACTCAATAAATACTATCCCACAAATGTGCTGGTCACTGGCTTCGACATTATCTTTTTCTGGGTCGCCAGAATGATCATGATGGGTATTAAATTCATGGGCGATGTCCCGT
>JBCCFA010000181.1:0-8338 GCA_039029975.1 Pseudomonadota bacterium | reverse complement strand
GCCTATCAAACTCAGGCGCCATTGAATTAATCGCGAAATTGGTTATCGACAGCAGCCGTTCGCTGTTCAAACATATTTTTGTCATGTCGGGCGTGGCGGCTTTATTAAGCGCCGTGATGAACAATGTGGCTGCTCTAGCACTGCTAATGCCCATAGATATGCAAGCGGCAGATAAGGGCGAAAGAAACCCGGCTTTGAGTTTAATGCCCTTGTCTTTCGCCTCAATATTAGGCGGGATGATCACGCTCATTGGCACACCACCGAATATTATTATTGCGAGTTTTCGCGAGCAGGCATTAGGCGAGCCCTACTCAATGTTCGACTTTTCCCCGGTTGGTTTCGTCGTCGCCGCTGTAGGCATTATTTTTATCGTCTTAGTCGGTTGGCGGTTAATTCCTGTTAGCGATAGCAAGGGCGCCACCAATGCTCTATCTAATTTGCAAGACTACATTGCGGAAGTAAAAGTGGGCGAAAAATCAACCTGCATTGGAAAACAGATTTTTGAAATCGAGTCTACTGCTGAAGAGGCCGATGTCGCAATTATCGGTTTAGTTCGCGCCGGCAAACGGCATCCGGGTAGCGCGCGATCTGAGCATATCGAAGCCGGCGATATTTTGGTGATCGAAGCCAAGGCGCCCGCAATCGATGCACTCGTTGGCGCTTTAAAGCTTGAATATGTGGGGAGCGATCAGCACAAGAGCGTGACGGGCGAAGGGACTTCGTTAATCGAAGTGGTTGTGCCGGAAGGGGCACGAATCGAAGGACGCTCGGCGCTTGGCGTGCAATTGTTGTATCGACACGGCGTGACCTTGCTTGGCGTATCCCGTCAAGGGAAATCATTTCGCGATCGCGTGCGTAAGCTGCAACTTCGAGCTGGCGACGTTCTATTGTTGCTAGGCGGGAGCGAACGGGTCCATGAAATCGCCAACTGGATGGGTTGCTTGCCGCTCGAGCAAAGAGACTTGCAAGTTATTCAACGCGACAAAGCGTGGATCGCGGTCGCTGCTTTTGCAGGCGCCATTAGTGCCGCTACCGTGGGCTGGTTGCACCTACCCGAAGCCTTGGCGATCGTGTGTCTGATTATGATCATGACTAACATTATCCCCTTGCGAGAAATTTATACATCCGTCGAGTGGCCGGTCATCGTTCTGCTCGGTTCCATGATCCCAATTGGTATTGCGTTAGAACGCGCAGGCGGTACCGCATTGCTTGCCGAACAAATTGTCGATATTGCGGCGGCCTATGGACCTGTCGTGGTATTGAGCTTGTTAATGATTGTGACCATGACCTTGTCCGACGTATTGAACAATACGGCGACAGCAGTAATTGCGGCACCGATTGCGGTAGATGTGGCAAACCGTTTAAATGCGAGTCCCGATCCGTTCCTTATGGCCGTTGCAGTGGCAGCTTCGTGCGCGTTCTTAACGCCTATCGGTCACAAAAATAATACGTTGATCATGGGCCCCGGGGGTTATCGGTTTGGCGATTATTGGCGCATGGGCTTACCGCTCGAAATTTTAGTTATCGCAGTGTCAATTCCGACAATCGTTTGGGTGTGGCCACTGTAAAGAGTAAGTATTAACTAATCCTGCAAAAGTCTCGAAATTAATATTTTTTGCACTTCAGACGTGCCTTCGTAAATTTGGTAGACCCGGACGTCTCTGTAAATTTTTTCGATTGGCCCGTCACTCAAATAGCCATAGCCCCCATGGATCTGAAGCGCATCGGAAACCACCCGTTCAGCCATTTCAGAGGCAAACAATTTAGCCATGGACGCTTCTTTAGCGCACTCAAGACTTTGATCACGCATTTGTGCGGCGTGTAAGTAAAGTTGTCTGGCAGCTTCTACTTGGGTCGCCATATCGGCGAGCTTAAATGCAATCGCTTGATGCATTTTTATTTTTTGACCGAACGTCTCGCGTTCGTTCGCATAATTTTGTGCGGCCCTTAAAGCAGCCCTTGCACCACCAGTGGCCTGCGCAGCCACGCCGATTCTGCCAAGCGATAAGTTCGCCAGCGCAATCCCTAAACCCTGCCCTTCTTCTCCCAATACGTCCGTTACCGGTACTCGCATTTCATCAAAGCAAATTTCACAGGTATCAACAGTTCTGTGTCCGAGTTTATTTTCTTTGCGGACTACCTGATAACCGGGGTTTGTTGTTGGCGTAATGAAGGCGGTAATGCCCCTTTTGCCAAGTTCAGGATCCGTAACGGCGATAATCATTGCCAAATCGGCGCTCGCTCCGGCAGTAATGAACGCCTTATTACCGGTAATGACGTAATCATTGCCATCGCGAACCGCCCGAGTCTTAAGTGCCGCTGCATCTGAGCCCGTATGCGGTTCAGTCAACAGGATCGCACTCAACCAATCGCCACTAGTGATGCGCGCCAAATATTCTGATTTCTGCTGCGGGTTGCCGTGTTTGTCCAAGGCAACTGCGACGGGAGAATTGTTTGCGGACATGACATTGCAAATCCCGCCATCGACTGCCGAGAGTTCTTCAATGGCAAGTGCGTAGGAAACGAAATCAACCCCACCACCGCCGAACTCGGGGCTGACCGTCATACCCATCAATCCAATGTCTGCCATTTTACGAAATAGCTCTCGGGGTGTTTCGCCTCTTGCTTCCCATTCTTTAACGTGGGGCAGAATTTCTGCCTCCGCAAACTTCCGCGTTGTCTCGCGAATTTGAATTTGCTCTTCGCTTAGTTGCATCTCTAAACAGCCATTAGATAATCAGGATTGTTTTCGCCAGGCTTCAATTATTGCCCGTACCGCGCTAATGAAGGCCAAAGGTTGGTCGAGCATAATATGATGAGCGGCTTCGGGAATACCGACAATCGGCGAATTGTCGGCCATTAGGCCTTGAATAAATTCTAGTTGTTTGGGACTGACCAACGCGCTTTTTTCTCCGAATAAATAAGCGGTACGACATTGCGCATTTTTCAAATGCTCATGAAAGGGTTCGTTCCACCGATCCGCACCCATCGCTGCGGGATGAAATTTCCACAACCACCCGTCTTCAACTTTTCTTAGCGAGTGACGGGCAATAAATTCAACAATAAAGTCATTGTCACAAGTTTGTTCGGGTAACAATCGAAATCGAGCAACGGCCTCATCGTAAGTTGGATAAGTTCTTACGGCAGAGAAAATCCGGTTTGCACGACCGGGCGGTGGATCGTCCGGCGGGCGCACGGGGGTGTCGGCAATGATCGCGCCAGCGATGCTGTCTCCAAATTCCACACCAAATTTCATGGTCATGAAACCACCGAAAGAATGACCAACGATAAATGTCTCGGGTCCAAGCTCAGCATCTTCGATCACGGCGCGCATTTCTTGGGCGCGGAGCGAGGCCGAGTAGTTTTCACGAGTGGCGCTGTCGCCCATGCCGCTCAGATCAAGTGCCACAACTCGAAACTGTTCGACGAAAAATGGCGCGACAAAACGCCACCAATTGGCATGCGCACCACCACCGTGGACGAGCAATAAACCGGGCTTTGACTGAACGGACTTAGTAATCCAGCTCAAATAGTGAATCTTGCAATGTTCAACCTCTACCCAGCGCGACCGACAAGGCTGTGTAACGGCCCAATCGAACCATTTTGGCGAATCATTTGAGAGTGAAACTGGCGAAACAGGCGAGGCTGGAACTGGGGAAGATTGCATGATGATTAGTTATAAGAATGCGGCAGACTCGCCACCCAGTCGGCAGCGAGTGATTAATTTCAAGTACCCTAATTCTATAACGCGGGCGGAGATCTTGTCGCGTTACGCATGGAAATACCGCGAAAACTCGGCGCAAAATAGCAATCGTCGGGAGATGGGCGCCTAATTCGATCTTGCTATAAGAAAAACCCTGATATTTGAAGATGTTCTTATAGGTTGATATGTCTTGCTTATCGCAGTGCAGCTGAACTAACGTCCTTTTATGAGGCGTGCTCACCCATGACGCCCCGTCGTTAGCCATTCACCGTTAAATCGTCAATAGCTTGAATGACATTTAGAAGGAGGGGGACGATGCAAGAACTTCTTGAAAATTTCCACCGCGAACACCTCGCTATGCAACGCTTAATCGATCAATTTGATCGCGAAGCGGAACTCATGCGTGATCCATCGTTAGATCCCGATTACCACAATATGCTTGAAATTGTTCGAGTATTCGTGGGCCACACTCACAAAGAACATTATAAAAAAGAACAGCAGCTTCATCATGTTCTAAGATTGAGCATGCCAGAAGTGACTCCGCTGCTGGAACGCCTGGAAGCAAATCAATTGGAACAGGAAGAGCTGGGTTCAGAATTAGCACAGCTTCTGGAAGCGGCGTGCAGTGGTCATCTAGTCCCACGGCCAAAGTTGCGCGCGCTAGTGGAGGATTTCGTCACTCATTTACACAAGCACATCGATGATGAGGAAAGCCAAATTATTGATTACGCCGAACAATGGGTTAAAGGTGACGTGTTATCGGGGTTGCAGGCGAGCTAGTTTTGGGAAAGAGACCGCGCAGAATGATAGCTTCTTGCGGGTAATTGGAGACAGGCGCGCACCGTCCTCCGGCTAGGCCGGGAGGCTTATACAAACGATTACCAATTACCGAAGAGGCAATTTAGTTGTCGTTTCTTGCGATAATACGACTATAAAAAGCCGTTTTGACGAACGTTGCAATGTAGTGCTGCGTAGGCACGGTACCCTGCCGCCAAACGAAATTGGAAAGCTCAAGCGTAGCGCGGTTTTTCGTTGCCGCAGGCAATGCACTTAGAGGTTTATTAACAACCACTGATTAATCCGAGAGGTCCCGAGGCTCAATCCAAGATAAGCATGGACGTCGGGATAACGATGATCATTCCGCTAAACTGAGATGAACAATTTTCCGAGCGAACAGCGTTTTAGCGAGGTGATTTATGTCACTTCACTTTAAACGCTAGCAACACATTGCCGGGTAAGCCGCCCCATTTACTGTAACCAGAAACCGTGTAGAGCATACCGTTCGCGATAACCGGCCCAGTTGCATCAAGTGCACCGCCACGCCCAAGCGCACCGTTAACCGTCTCGAACGTTTGAGCAGTATCGAACGACCAAATTACCTCTCCATTGCTGGTATCGAACGCTCGCAAATGCCCGCTCATCGAACCAGAAAACACCGCGCCAGGTATGGCACTGACTGCAGCGGTTTGCGCGGGACTGCATTTTTTTCGTTCGCCGCATTCGATTCCGGGGGCTTCCCATCTTTGTTCCCCCGTGAGCAAGTCCAAGGCTACGAGACCGCCGCCCGCCGTCGTATCAAGGTTGATATCCGGTAGCATAATATCGTCGCTCTCCCAATCGATATCAGCGATCGCGATATAGACGTTTTGAGAATCAACGGCAGGGCCCCATTCAATACCCCCAAGAATGCCACCTTTAGCAATTTGCTTTTCCCAAAGCATTTTAAAATCGTTATCGATGTCAAATGCATAGGCCACTCCAGATTTTTGCGCACCGATTAAAATGCGCTTGCCGGATTCATGAGTAGCAAGTATCGGAGAGCTGCCGAAATCAAAATCTGGCCCGCTGTTTTCAGGACAATTCAAAGGATTATCCGTTGTGCATGACATGTTCCATGCATCGCCCACGAGACCTTGATAGCGCCAGACAAGTTTTTGACTTTTTAAACTAATCGCTAACAAGGCATCTGACGTATCAGTGGGTGGGTTTGAATAATTTTCGCCGGTACCCACGTAGATCAACCCTGTTTTTTGATCGAAAGTGGGCGCCGACCACACCGTAGCGCCGGCGGGACCGAACATTTTTGTACCACTCGCGGTCACGCCATTTTCTATGGCCTCCGGCACGGTGAAATATTGCCAATTGATATTCCCATTAGAGGTGTTCACGGATGTGACGCTGCCGCGAAAAACACAACACTCAAAGTTAACGTCCGCTGCCAAATAGGATTCCGTCGAAGTCATCGGGATTAACAGCTGCTCGTTTGCAATTTGAGGTGTGCCCATGATTCGCGCGGCCGGATGTTTTTCAACAATCACCCGCCACAACTGCTCACCACTATCAGCATCAACACCATAAGTAACGCCACCCAAATCGCTAAAAAACGCGCCGATTTTTTTACCGGTCTTCGAATCAATAGGGGCTATCAACATTGAGGATTTAACGGGCGCGCTAGCATCGTACGTCCAATGCACACATCCGCTCCGCGCATCCAGGGCGTAGACTCTGCCACTGCGACTACCAACAAATAATCGACCGGCGTGAATTGTTGGTTGAGATTCAGCAATGGTTTCACCAGGAAACGCAAATGCCCAAGCAAGTTCGAGATTCGGTACTTGTTCACGGCTAATGCCGGCATTTTCTGCGCTTTGGTAACGCGTGTTCGCCGGCCCGTTCCCCCAACCTTGCCACCCGGGCGCTTTGTTTTCATTAGAAATATCCCAATCAGCTTTAGCACAAAATTGGGAATCGTTCGGCGTCCAATTTTCTTCGAAAGATTTTCCCGTCAAGTACTCGGCCACAGCGACCCGCTCTGGTCCATTTAGACTAAAAGTCCCGACCACCCGCATCACGCCTGATTCGAGCGATTTCACAATGGCGGCAGCAGATTTTTCCTGCAGAGTCGCTTTCGACGGAATTCGAGCAGCTGGCTGGTCATGGCATTGCGCACATTCTTTGTCGTAAACCGTTTTTCCGTCGCGGGTCTCAGCAAATGCGTTTTGAATTATCGATAAGGAGATCAGCAGAAAAGTGATCGAAAGAAATTTTAATCGCGTCCCCATTACCCCCCCCTAGTGATTTTAGATTCGTAGACGATAAAAGCACGCGCTACGCGCGCTAAGCGAACCATTCATCTTCCACGTCGGAACTTATCAGCGCTATTCTATGCCTATGACTAAGGTCTTCGCCATATCATTCCATAAACAATCTTAAATACTTGGTTCCAAACTCAAGAGGTCTCTCAGCGTAACCGTCGCACCCGCTTATGGAACCGACGAATCTCTGGCTGTAATTGGAGCGCTCGCTAAATCTGTTAGAGAGTGGGGCGAGTTTTGCAACAAGCCATTCTGAATATCACCGAACTTGTTACAAAGCTTCGACGCTATGGTGTTCAATCTCGGTTTGAAGACGGTCTCAATCGTAGCAGTGTGCGCTTGCTTCGCTAACATACCTAGCTGGTTTGATACAAAAAACGCCACATATTTTTTCGGAATATGAATGTATTACCTGCGAGGTAATAGTATTTTGCCTAACAGTTCTTAAAATAAGACTCAGTATGCGACGAAGAGTGTAAGGTATGCACCCAAAATCAGACTTCGGTACTCATTTCCGACAGCTACGAAAAGACCAAGGGATTAGCCAGCAGAAGTTTGCGGAACGTGCGCAGATGAGTTATCGCCACGTAAATTTTCTGGAAAACAATCGTTCGATGCCCAGTAGAGAAATGGTGCTTAGAATCGCAAGAACGCTGGAACTATCACTCAAACATGCCAATCTGCTGTTACGTTCCGCGGGTTTTACACCATCCTACAAGGCCACACCACTCGATGACGATACAATGGCTTTCGCTAAATCTGCGCTGCTCAGGATCTTAGATCATCAGAACCCCTACCCGGGCATCGTCATGACCCCGATCGGCGGCTTGCTGATGGCCAATGACGCTACTCTCGCCATTTTGAGTCAGTTTGTCCCTGCGGATGAGTTACAAGGAATTAACAACATTTATGAGTTCATACTCACCGATAAGCGGATGAAGCAAAGCATCGTAAACTGGGATCAACTTGCCCCTAAAATACTGGCATTTGTTCGCCAGGAGGTATTAGAAATCGATCCCAATAGCGAATCGTTCCAATTACTACATCGTCTTGAATCACAAACGGAACTCCAATCTCAGCGCGATCCGAATGAAATGTATTCTTTGGATTCACCGATTTTCAACCTGCGTTTCAAATTAGAAGATATTGAGATTAATTTTTTTTCCACCTACACCACTTTTGGGACACCTCACGATGTGGCGCTTCAAGAGTTACGCATAGAGTGTTTTTTTCCTGCAGATGATGTGACAAAGAAATTCTGCAACGACCTTCAAACAAGCAGTACACCAAAATGAGCGGACAATCCCAGCAGAAATCACCGGAGACATTTTTCAGAACAGCGAAAGTGGGCCATCACAAAATCGAAGATGCCACGCCGGCGCTTAGGATTTTTGGCGATGGCGAACGGTCGTTAATCTTCAGCCCGGAAATGCCGGAGTCTTCGGGTAGCGTCGTCTGCGATCCCATCACCGCAACGTTTCCGACGAAGAAGAATCGGTCGAGCTTCTCGCTCAAGTTCGCGAAGCCCAACCGAAGCTCG
>JBCCFA010000180.1:0-8340 GCA_039029975.1 Pseudomonadota bacterium | reverse complement strand
CACGCGTGAACTTGCACCCTGCCCGATCAAGCGCACAAATCGGTACCCGATGCGCTCGCCATCCGGTGTGCGATCGTTGGGCAATCGTACCGAGCGAAAAATAGATTCATCATTTCGCAGTTTTTCGCCGAAGGTCGTTTCTTCGGCCGCCTGCTGCTCGCGCCGCGCCGCGAACGCGCCTTGAACAAGGCTTGCGATACGTGCTTGGTCGATATCCGACTTATTGATGTAATCGAGTGCACCACTTTTGATGGCTTTCACGGCCACATATTCGCCGCCAGTCGCCGTCATCAAAATCGACGGAGGAAAACCAGGATTGCCCTTGTAGGCTTCAATCCACGAAATGCCATCTTCATGATCGCCGAGCTGATAGTCGATCAGTAGCGCGTCGTAGATCGACCAATCAAAATCGGGTGAGGGTCGACCTTGCTGCTCAGGATCGTACTCAGTAACCTCAATATCCGGCATAGCCTTTGCCAACATGCGCCGAACCAGCGTCATGTATTCCTTAGAATCGTCGATAATGATCAGTTTCATGGTGTCGCAGGGCCACCAGAATGGTGGGTCCCCCAGAAGTTCTTTATTGTGCCGGTATAGGACAGCTAAGCACACGTAAGACCAAAGTCAACGTAATTTCCCTAAAGGCTTGAACCAACGGCTAATTCTATGCATTTAGTCACAAGAACTAAGTGCGCTTCAAACAGTAACCGATGCGCCCTTAAACGTCCGAAAATTGACGCCGAAAAAGACCGAATAGAGCAAAGGAACCACCACGAGTGTCAGCAGGGTTGAAAACAATAACCCGAAGATGATTGAAACCGCCATGGGCTCCCACATAGGCCCCCCGCCAAGCCATAACGGCAGCATACCGCCCACGGTTGTAGCGGTAGTTAACAAGATAGGTCGCAAGCGTTGCTGAGCCGCTAGCAGAATCGCTTCCGGCGCGTTGATTTCATGGTCTTCGATATTGATTCGTATCGTATCCAATAAAACAATCGCGTTATTAATGACGATCCCAGCCAAAGAGATCACCCCAAGCAACGTCATGAAGCCGAAATAAGAGCGCGCCAGAATCAGTCCAATCGTTACGCCGACTATGGCTAATGGAATGGTCAGCAAAATGATAGCGGGTCGTCTAATCGAATTAAATTGAGCAACGAGCAGCAGCACGATGATGATACCGCCCACGGGTAGTTTTTCCCCGATCGCAGCGTTCGCCTTTCCAGATGTTTCCACTTCACCACCGAATTCCCAGCCGTAGCCAAATGGCCACTCGGTGGCGGTCTCTTCGAGCCAAGGCCGCAGTTCATCGACAATTTGCTTCGATGTATAGCCCGGTTGAAGCAACGCTTCTACGGTGACGGTGCGCAGCCTGTTTCGTCTTTCAATCACGCCGGGCTCGAAATCCAGTCGAACATCCGCGACTTGTTCGAACGGGACCGCTTTTCCAGTCTGCTGGGAGTAAACATCAATCGAACCAAAGTTGGTATCGTCGCTACCGCGTATGGTGTTCGAACGCAAAATAATCGGGATGAGATCGTCGCGTTCGCGAAATTCGGTTGCCGTAATGCCAGAAAAATACGACTGCATTGATGTGGCGATGTCCTCATGGTTGATGCCGGCTAATCGCGCTCTGGCATTGTCAATGTCAATCACCGCTTTTTTGTTTTTCGGGCCCCAGTCCTCAGAAACCTGAAAAGTGCCCACGGTATTCCGCAGGCGTTCTTTCATCGCTTCAACAATATCAAATAGCGTGTCATTGTCGCGGCCGGAAATCCGTATTGCGACTGGTGGCCAAGCAGGTGCGCCAAGTTCTAACGGCCTAATCGTGGCGTCTACGTCAGGGAAATTCGCTTGAATATATTTGGTGAGCGACGGAATTGTCGCCTCTAACATATGGTTCGCATCGCTTACATTCACCATAGCAATGGCATAATTCGGATTCCGGGGCTTAGGCGCATAGCCAACGTTAAAACGCGGTGCCCCTGAACCAATAAAAGTTCCCCATGTCGTGATTCCCGCTGCGATCTCAGAGGAGAGCAAATTCTTGCGCATGTAGCTTTCTATCTCTTGCGTTACCTGATTGGTTCGCGCGAGCGGCGTCCCGACCGGCGTTTCTACCGCCATGGTGAATGTAGCGCGGTCATTTGGCGGAAAGAAGATATTCGGTACCGTGCTTAATCCAACAAGGGCAGCGGCGAAAATCAATGCAATCACCACAAAACTCACGAAGCGATTTCGCAAAATTGTCAGCAGGCCAGCAGAATAGACTCGATAAAATCGGTTGCCCCGAGTTTGTGCCTGTCGTTTACTAGGTTTAAGCAAATATCGACACAACAAGGGCACCAAGGTTAGCGCTAATACCCACGAACAAAGCAGCGTAATCGTCACCACCTTAAATAACGACGCCGTATATTCACCAGTACCAGATTCGGACAGAAAGATGGGCAGGAATGCGGCCGCGGTTGTCAAAGAAGAGGTTAGCAAAGGAATTTTCAATTCGTTTGCAGCACTGATACAAGCCGATTTTGACTGCTCTCCCGCATCGATTCTGACCATGATCGATTCCGACATCACAATCGCGTTATCCACCAACATGCCGAGGGCGATAATTAGCGAGGCCAGCGACATTTGATCTAATCCTATGCCAAAAATACTCATCACGGGAAAAGCGGCAATAATCGCCGCGGGGATCAAGGTGGCAACAATCAAACCCGTTCGCACGCCTAAGAAAAGCAACATGACGACCACGACAATACCAACTGCCTGCAAAAGATTACTTTCGAAATCGCTGATTTTCTTCTCGACGATTGCCGACTGAATTTGAATAGGAATAAAATCGATGCCGATCGGATAGATTTCTTGTGCCCGGGTAAGCGCAGCACTTATATCTTTTCCAAGTGTGATGTTGTTTCCGCCTTCGCGCATCGACACCGAGATTGCCAAACCCCTTTCACCGTTGACCCGCATAATTTGGGTAGGCGGATCCACGTAGTCGCGGTAGACATCGGCAAGATCTTTCAGTCGAATAACCTCACTTGAATTGGGCACGTTCAGAATTGTGTCAGCGAGCTCACCCACAGACTCAAAACTTCCGGTTGGCTCAAGAAACACCGTCTCAAAAGTTCCTCGCACTTCGCCGCCAGGCTGGACAATATTTCGAGCGATTAATGCCTGCGCCAATTGCGAAGGCGAGATCCCAAGGCGCGCTAATCTCGCGTTACTGTATTCGACAAAAATGCGTTCATCACGCACACCTGAAAGTTCAACTTTTGCTGCATCAGGAATCAGGAGTAATTCGTCACGCACCTCATCTGCGATATTTTTTATCTCGCGGTCGGAAAAATCTGCGCCAGAGATACCGATAATGAATCCAAACACATCGCCAAATTCGTCGTCAACTTGGGGGCCGATCACCCCGTCGGGAAGCTCAGACCGCGCCGCATCGACTTTGCGCCGAAGTTTGTCCCAAATCGGTCGCATATTTTTGAATTCTTCTCGAACATTGACGTTGATCACCGAGCTGCCCGCTTTTGAGGTGCTCGCTACGAAATCTAGCTCGGGAATTTCTTGAATGACTTTCTCTAGCTTATCGGTAACTAACATTTCTACGCGCTCGGGGCTTGCCCCCGGAAACTGCGTCGTTACCACTGCGGTACGAATAATAAACCCTGGATCTTCAGCGCGCGGCATATCAATGTAAGTAATAATACCGAAGAGGATGATCGTTAAAATCGCGACCGCCGTAACGCGATTTTTCTCCAACGCAAATTCAGTTACTGACATCGCTTGCGCAACCAGGTTGGGTAACTACGGATTGCCGTTCTCATACAACTTAACGAGCATGTCATCGCTGATTCGACGCACACCGGCCGTGACAATCCGTTCGCCAGCACTTAATCCGCTTAAAATATTGAATCCGTTTTGTACTTCCGTATCCACTTCTACCGCGCGACGCTTTGCGCGCCACAAACCTTCCTCGGCCGGTTCGAGCACAAAGACATAGCGACCATGTCGATCCTCTCCTAAGGCGATACCTGGAACAATCAATCGCTTAGACGACGCTTCCGCATTAAATCGAAAGTTCACTTCTGCGGCCATCCCGGCGCGCACCAGATCGCACCCATCTTTGAGTTTTACGACTACGGGAAACGCACTGCTTTCTGCATCCATCGCCACTGCAACTTCGTCGACGGCCGCCTCGAATTGCTGGTTCGGAAACGCATCGACTTGTACTGATACGCGATCGCCGCGCCCAATCCGCCCAATTACGGTTTCCGGTACTGACACCCGCACGTCCGCGCAAGTGCCGCAGTTGAGCTTCAGCACCGATTGGCCAGGCGCAATGTTTTCATTTACTTTGACAAATTTATCCGACACTTCACACGACGCTGGTGCGTATACTTTCGAGTAAGACAGCTGCAGGCGCGAATTTGAAACTGCTTGCTGCGCCACTCGAAGCTGCGCCTTCGCCGACTCTGCCGCCGCACGCACAGAATCTAGCTCGCTTTTCGAGGTATTATCGTTTTCGTAGAGTTCGCGTATTCGATCGTAATTTGAATCTGCATTACGTAAGGTCGCGCGAGCGTTTGATAGCTGAGCTTCTGCCTCTCGCACACCGATTGTTAAGTCCCGCGAATCAAGTTGAGCCAGCAACTTACCTTTCTCGACCCTGTCCCCAACCTCAACGGGCAAATTGAGCAAAGTGCCGGAAACCCGGAAACTAATATTTGCTTGTGTGTCGGCTTCGACACTGCCGGAATAAGTTCGTGCGGCCGATTCGCTAACTTCCACCAAGTCAAAGAACTTAACGGGCCGAATAATATCCACCGACGGCGGTAACTCCGCTTCGCTACATGCGCTTAAAATCAACGCAAAAATAACTGCAATCAAAATGGTTTTTGCGATTTTTTCGATCATTGCTGTTCCGTACGCTTAAAAAACGCGTCGATATCTTGATACCATTGCTCTAAGGCGTCTGCGCTCAATAAGATATCAAAATTGCTGACGGCTCTGAGCACGCCCACATAATCAGTCATAAAATTGTAACGCGCTTGACTAGCCGCCAGATCTGCCCGTACTGAGGCGTCTTGCGCATCGATCAAATCGGTAATTGAGCGAGTGCCAACCGAATAAGCGCTGGTAACCAAACCTAGGTTATCTTTAGCAGCACGAGCCGCTGCGGCAGACAATCTGATCGCCGGATAACTGCCGCTAGTTTTCTGCAGAGATGAAATTATGCGCGCTCTGATCCGTTGTTCAGTGTCGGCGCGACGAAATTCTGCTTGGGTCAGCTGATGCCCGGCGCGTAATGTGTCCGCGCGTCGCAAGCCACCTTCGAACAGAGGAATAGCCGCCTGAATACCCACCGACCACTGGTCTCGATCTATCCCGGTATTGCCAAGCCCGGCGCCGCGACCACCGCGCAGGTAATCAACGCCCGTATCTCCTACTAGGCTAAGGTCAGGGACATAGTACGCCCTTTTCCGTGCCAATAGTTCGCGCTCCGCTTGCGCAAATAGGAAATTCGCCTGACGTAACTCTGGGGCATTTTCTAAGCCTTTTTCAACTTGGAATGAACGAAAGGTCGCGAGTCTGCGTGGGTTATTGAAGAACCTCTGAAACTGCTTAGAGCTTAACAATTCAATGAGCGCCGGAATGCCGTCGTCGCTTACGCTGATTGGGGTTTGCTGATCTAAATTCAAAATCCGCTTTAGTTCTGTCGCACTTTGAGCAGTAGTGGCTTGGGCACGATAATAATCTTGCCGATCGATGGCTAATTCACTTTCCCAGCGCAACAGGTCACCGCGACCCACCTGACCGATTTTCAATCGTTCTTGCGTTAGCTCAAGATTTTGCTGCGTAACCTCTACGTTAGAAGCGATCACCAGTTCTTGCGCACGAGCGAGAAGCAATTGAAGGTAGGCGGCGGACGTATCTAACAAAACATCGAGGATAACCGAAGCCAAGACCGCGTCTTGGGCTTGGCTACTTAATTTGGCAATATCGTAGTTGGCGCGCGCGTCCTCTGAGTAAATTAACTGAGACGCATCAATAGAAGCTCTGCCCAAACGCTCGGGTTGAAACGCAGCATTGGCTCTATCATCGTCAATTTGAGTAATACTAGCCCCCAGGTTGAGTTGGGGTAGCAGCCTCGATTTAGCGCGATCGATTTCAACTGCGGCAATCTCACGCGATAGCTTTTCGATTTCAAGGGATAAATTATTCTTTAAAGCGGTCTGCATTGCGTCAATAAGACGCAATTTGTTTTGCGTTTCTTCGTCCCAAAAAAGCAGCCTTGCACGTTCGCGCGTTTCCCATGTGGGAGAATAACCAATGGCCTCGGCGGTTCGCATGTTGATAGCCAACTTTTGCGGTTGTCGTAGCGCAACTTTAAGCGTACCGGCATCTTGCCCCAATAATATCGCTTGAATATTCAATGCCACTCGCCTAGCCGCGCGTCGGACATCGACATTGCGCCCTGCACTTGTCATTAATAGTCCGGCCGCCAAGGAATCGCTGCCCCATAAAGAAAACGATGGCAATTTGCGTTCGACAAATCCTTCGGCAAGGGTTTCCATTGCTTGTTTGTTAAAACGCGGCAGCGGCGGTACGTAAACCGCCTCGATGTCGCTTGGAATTTCAGCGAGCGTTTCGAGTGCGGTGTTTGCTAATGGAATTAACCGGATATCGATATCCAATCGTTCCTGCGCGTCTTTAGTGACGGCGGGGAGTTCAGGCAGGGCTTCCAAAAATAACCCATCGGCCAAGATACCGAGTCGCTTGAACTCGATTAAGGAATGGAATAATTCAAGATCCGATCCAACCGTATGATCATCAGCCAAATACACTAAATTCTTTTTACCGCTGGTGCCGCCTTCCATGGGCAATTTCTGTAACACAGGATCAGCGACGACCGTTGCGATGACTGGTTTTGGAAGCGTATCGCGCGTCGCTAATACGTGGGAGGCGATTAGACCATTGGCAAGCACAATGTCCACAGCGGGGTCAGCAAGCAGTTGATCAGCGGCCATACGAATGCCCGCCACGGTCCAGGCACCATCGAGCTTTTTAGCGCTTGGAAACGACACCGAGAACTCATTCCCAACTAATTCCTGCGTTTCTTTTTTTACCGCTGAGAGAGGAATGAGCTCGCGTTCGGACGGACCATCTAACAATACGCCCACGACCACCTGCCGACCGTCGTTACCAAAAGCGATATTGAGCAGCAAGTTAACTGCCAGCAGGCCGATTAGGCCGAAAGCCTTGGCTGTTTTACGGTGGTTTGGTCGCATGCCGCGTAGCATAGCATCGCCGGAAGAATCAGATACAGCGCAGAGGCTGCCCCCGGATTGCCGCTGCCGTTACCGTGTCCTAGATAAATGACAATTCTGGTCGCACAAAAATCACGAGTTGATTTGATACTATAAGCCTCATGAACGCCTCTCGCCCTTCACGCTCGTTACCGCACCGACGTCACTCGTGTCCACATTGGTGCTTCTTTTCGTCAGTAATAGTTGCCCTAGCCTTCCTGTTCGGTCATTCAGCAATCGCAGCCGGCGACCACGCGGTAACCAAAGATAACCGCGCTGACTGGATCGACGCCATGAAAACAGGCGCTCGCGGACCGTTTAGCCGTATCCGGTGGTTCTGTAAAGATGGCAGTATTCATCCGCCCAAAGAATATGCGTGCAAAGACCTTGGCGGCGGTGTGCAACACGGCGAGTGGTCAGCTAACACGAAATCACTGCGCGACGACGGTTATTACATTGCTAACGTTTATGCCGACCTTAATGACAAACTGGTGAAAAAGATTACCATCGGCGACTCGGCTTTCGCGCAAATGCTGATAGAACAGTTTTTAATTGCAGCGGACGACGGTTGGATTTTACGCAAAGCACGTTTTTATCGTGGCGCGTTTCAAGATGAAGACGAACGAGCCGGCGCCCGCGACTTGCTTAAATCTCTAGTAAAACAGGACGAATGGCTTCAATTTCGATTTCTTCTTCTACGCAGTGCTGCGCGCTATTTGGACCATGGGGCTGAGACCTCATCAGTACAAGAAATTCGACAACTGTCCGCGGCACTTTCAGATGACAACAGTGCTTTTAAACCGTTGCGGGCAAAAATACACGGTCGTCCTTCGGCAGAAGATGCAGGCGCCGTCCGCGAATTTGTTCTTACGCTGCCCAGCGAAGCTGATGCAGATCCGTATCATCGATTGGCCGACTTAATCGACGATGTGTACTCACAAGACTTGTCTGCGGCGTTGAGCGAGATTGCTAAGAAGAATCTCCCAACAGAAATCCAATCCTTGCTAAGCAAAGCCGCGGGTGAGCT
>JBCCFA010000179.1:0-8417 GCA_039029975.1 Pseudomonadota bacterium | reverse complement strand
GTGAAAGCGGATTTAGCGGCTACGTTTGTGAATTGGATGCGGGGCGCCCAGGGTCAAGCGTCCATCGCCGCGTTTAGAGTAAGCGACCAACAACTGTTTTATCCGAACGCGGCAGCGAGCCCCTCCCACTAAAGTTACTCAGTGCGATCCCAGTTAAACGTTTGCGTAAACCGCGCGTTCAAAATCTGTAAAGCTCGGGTAAGAAACTGCATCCTGGAACGGCAGTATTTGGGTCCCCCACATGCCGCCAATACCGGTTTGTCGATCGATCCAAAAAAATGTGTTGGCTAATCCGGCCCACGCGAGTTGATTTGCGGGTCGTCCCGATGGCGTTTTTTCTTCATTCACCATGAACGTATAGGACCAAGATTTTGCTTGTCCAGGAAAAAAGTCGCCGTCATTCGCGAGCGATGGAATAGAAGATTGCCAGGGGGTAGTCTTAATGTCGCCGAGGCCGTTCTTTGACATGGCGTTAACGGTTTCAGGTTTTAACACCTGACCCCGCGGTCCCGCACCGTCGTTTAGCACCATGCGAATAAATTTAATGTAGTCACCAACTGTTCCGTATAAACCAGCACCACCGAGCTGCACTTCAGGAGGTTGTGGCAGCATCACCTCGGGTTGCGCCACGAGTTCTCCATTCGGATTGCGTTGGTGAATTGTGACGCGTTTTTCCAGCATCGCTGGGGTGAGCTCAAAAGCCGTATTTTCGATTTCAAGTGGCGCAAAAATTCGTTCGTTCATCACCTCGCCAAGTTTTTTGCCGCGAATACGCTCCACAATCACGCCAAGCCACTCAATGCTGGAACCATAAGTCCATCTCTCGCCTGGGTCGTGCAGTAATACGTCGCGGAAAGAATCGAAAGTGCAGGAAAGTATGGTCGGTATTTCTTTGGCTGTTCGATATTGGAGTAACGCGTCACTGAAAAACTCGTAACATAATCCTGATGTATGCAGCATTAGATGATTTAAGGTGATATCGGATTTTGGCGCGCGAAGTTTCGCTTCTCCCGCATCGCTAAATCCTTCAAGCACCTGTAGCTCTGCAATTTCGGGTGCGTATTCTTTCGCGGGGTCATCAAGAGAAACCAAACCTTCCTCGACCAATTGCATGATCGCAACGCCGGTCACCGCTTTAGTACAAGATGCCATGAGCATGACGGAGTCGGTAGTCATTGCTTGTTCCTGGCCCAATTCTCGAACGCCAGCAGCCCCTTCATAAATGTTGCCGTTTTTATCCGTGACCATGGCGACGACGCCCGGCACGCCGCCCGCTCGATTCACAGCGTAGTTCAGTACGGTATCGCAAGCTGATTTCAATTGAGAAGCCATTATCTTCACCTTGTAGTTTGTTCTAGTTGAGCATTAATTTTGCTACGAATGAAAAATTAACCGAGCCGCTTTATGGCATCTTCACGTAACTCGACTTTACGAATTTTGCCAGACGCGGTCATGGGAAACTCATCGATAAAAAGAATGTGACGCGGCATCTTGAAACTTGCGACCTTGCCTTTGCAGTAGTTGATGACGTCGTCCTCAACAATAGTCGAATGTTCTTTTTTCTGCACATAAGCAACCGGCACTTCGGTTAAGCGCTCGTCTGGATAACCAACAACGGCCACTTGCTGAACCCCTTCCGACTGAAGCAACAAACCCTCCACCTCCATGGGGTCAACATTTTCACCGCCAACCTTCAGCATGTCTTTGTAGCGCCCCAAGAACTGGATATAACCATCTTCCCGCCTTAGGCCGGTATCGCCGGTATGAAACCAACCGTTTGCGTCGTAACTATCAGCGGTTTCCTTAGGCTTTTTGTAATAACCCATCATCATCCCATAGCCTTTGAAGATCATCTCCCCAGGCTCGTTAACCGGCTGATCTTTGCCAGTTTCGGGATCCACGATTCGACATTCATAGCCTGGCACGATGTAACCTGAGGTTGCCGCGCGTTGTTCAACAGAATCACTGAGCGAACCGACTAAGGTGCCAGCACCCATTTCACTCATGCCATAGCCGGTAACTGAAATCATCGGAGCGAGCACTTCTGCGGCGCGCGTGCAGGTCGGAATGGAGCTCTTCATGCCGCAGGCGAATAAGCCGGTGCGCAAGCTCGAAATATCTGCCGGATTCCGTTCGAAGGCCTCCATCATGTCTTTCAAGTGAGTTTCGAAGCCGTGCATCACGGTGCATTTTTCTGCTTCGATCAAAGCGACGCATTCGTCCGCGATAAAAGATTCGGTCAGTATTTGCCGAGCACCGGTGAGCATCGACATTAATGCGCCTTCGGAATACGAAAACAGATGAAATAACGGTAGGTAGTTCAGAATGGTATCGTTTTCGTTGACTGACAAGCGGAACGCGCGTTCTTCAATCAAGCGCAACATGACATGATTATGCATCACGCCTTTCGGAAATCCCGTTGTGCCAGAGGTGTACATAATGAATACGGGGTGATCGGGATCAACGGCGTTTTCTCTGGCGCTTAGTTCTGTGTCCTCGATGTTGTCTGCATCAGCTAAAACATCCCGCCAGTTTCGCGTGCCTTCGGGCGTCGTCTCTCCAAGGATGAACACCTGTTTCATCTCGGGGTATTCGACGTCTGTAATGTCGTAGCCGGTTGACGGTAGATCCAATACTTCGCTGGTCATGGCGAAATAATCAATAGGGCCGGATACGTCGTGCGTAATTAAATACTTGGCATCAGATTGTTTTAATAGATAGGCCAGATCGTGTGTTCGGAAACGGGTGTTGACGGGCACTTGTACGGCACCGACTTTTGCCAGCGCGAACATAGTGAATATCCACGTCGAGCAATTCATTAACCACAGCGCAACGTGATCCCCGGGCTGAATCCCGGCCGCTATTAGCCCTTTGGCAGTTCTGTTTATCTCTGCCTGCACATCCGAGAACGTGTATCTTTCGTCGTTGAATACCAACGCTTCGCGGTCACCGAATCTTTCGGCCATGGTATTGGCTAAAGACCCAAAGGTTTTCTTTGTGTACCAATCGGACATGATTTTTCTCCCCGTGCGATCTTTTTCGCCAGTATACGAAAAATCGGAAGCGCATGTGCTGTGGATGTTGCAAGCGAATATATGAACGTCGTCTATGACTTACGCAGACGTCGCACCGGCTTCTCCGGTGGCACGTGACATAGAGGGCTTATTGAAAAGCGCCTAGCTCATGCAGTGCGCGAATCACGCGCGTCGATTTATACCAAAACCAGCGGTGGTCTTCATCGGGCAAAAAGCCAGCGGGGAAGGGTGCGTTGTGGGCATGCTCTTTCGGTAGTGTAGCTAACAAGGTGCTTAGCTCTACCCAAGCCCATGGCCCTCTTTCGGCCAAGATACTTTTGCAGTGGGGTGCCAGGTCAATTGTCTCGATAGTTTCTGCGGCGATAAAAGGAACTTCTAGCGCGAAACTCGTGAACTTTCCGAAACTAACCCGAGGTGTAGTCGTTGTGATAGGTGAATAGGGCGCTAGCGCGCAACGAGTTTCCTCATGCAATTCTCGTAGCGCCGCGATTTCTATTGATTCGCCTTCGTCGACGCAGCCACCGAAGGCTGCCCATCCTCGAGTGGGATTAATTTTGTGATCGGCGACAAGTAGTTTTATTTCGCCTTCGATTTTTGAGTACGCAACAACGCCCGCTGCTTGCTCGCAGCCAATACTGCGAAAGCTGATTCCGACTAATATCAACGCGCAAATAGCGCAGGTCAAATACCGGGGCACGTTAGCTATCGCTGCTAGCGCAGCGACTGATTGATTTTTGCTAACGTTTGCGAACCTGGGCAGAGCGTTGATTCCTCGAGCGAATTCAGCGCTTGTTCGCCAGTATTGAGATGGTTATGCAAGTCTTCTGGATTGTTATCTAAATAGAGCAACCCGGTTACCACTTCTCCCAATGCCGCCCGCTCTTGTAAGTAATTCATGACGGCAAGCCGATTATGTGGATCATAATCTTCAGCAATTTTTCGCAGATGAATCACTGAACCATCATGCTGAACAATCTCTTCAACAGTTCCAGAAGCAAAGTCGGCGGTAATTTCCGCGCGCCGGGGTATGAAGTCTAGTCGATTAACCACTTCATTGTGTTCTCGAATGTAGTCGTAGCTTTTTGTTGAACCGGCGTGATTATTAAACGCTACGCAAGGGCTAATGACATCAATAAACGCAGCGCCTTCATGTTCCACGGCCGCTTTTATTAATGGGACCAGCTGCCGCTTATCGCCCGAGAAGCTCCGTCCCACAAAGGTCGCCCCGAGTTGCAAGGCTAAGCCAACTAAATCAATCGAACTGTCGTTGTTAACGATGCCGCGTTTAGATTTTGATCCCGCGTCGGCGGTAGCTGAGAATTGGCCTTTTGTCAGCCCGTAAACCCCATTGTTTTCGACAACGTACACCATATTCACGGCGCGTCTTAATGAGTGGGCGAACTGTCCAAGTCCAATGGACGCGGAATCACCATCGCCTGAGACACCAAAATAAATTAAGTCGCGGTTCGCGAGGTTGGCGCCGGTGAGTACTGACGGCATGCGTCCATGTACGCTATTCAAACCGTGTGAACTGCCGAGAAAATACGTCGGTGTTTTTGAAGAACAACCAATACCAGAAAGTTTGGCCACTCGATGAGGTTCGATATCTAATTCGAAGAACGCTTGGACTATCGCCGCGCTAATCGAATCATGCCCGCAACCGGCACAAAGTGTGGAGACCGTACCTTCGTAATATCGCCGGGTGTAACCCAAGGCGTTGGTCGGCATTTTAGGATGATGGAGTTTAGGTTTCGCGATAAAGGTCATGGCTAATAGGTCGGGTAATAACTGTTAACTAGTGGTTAGACATCCTTGCTATTTCGGCGTTCGAGCTAGTGTCGTCATTTAGGATTTGGAGAACAGCTTCAGTAATGAAATTTGCGGTTATTGGTGTGCCGTCATAGTGCAAAACTGGCATCAACTTTGCCGGATCGATGTTCAGTTCATTAATTAATAGCGTTCTAAGTTGTCCGGTACTGTTTTGTTCCACGATAATGAGTTTGTCGTGCGTATCGATAAATTTCTCGATGTGTTCATCAAACGGGAAGCCTCGTACCCTTAAGCCGTTTGCGACCACGCCAGCGAGATTCAGTTCGTTGAAGGACTCGGCCATTGCGGGAGAGGTAGAACCGTAATAGATAATCCCCAACGAATTATCCAAACCGTTCGTTTGAACCTCAGCAGGCGGCACGTAGCTAGCGGCTGTCTTGAATTTCTTTGCTAGCCGCTGCATGTTCTCTATATAGTCGGGGCCGGCTTCACTGTATTTCGCGTAGCGATCTTTCGTCGTTCCCCGTGTGAAATAGACACCTTTATCAGGATGCGTGCCAGGAAGGGTACGATAGGGGATACCGTCTCCGTCTACATCTAAGTAGCGACCGAAATTCTCACCTGCGTCTAGCATGTCGGCCGTCATTACTTTACCTCGGTCGTATCGGCAGCTGTCGTCCCATTCTAAGGGGTCGCACAGTCTTTCATTCATGCCAATATCTAAATCGAGCATGACAAATATTGGCGTTTGTAAGCGGTCGGCTAAGTCGAAAGCGGCCGCACCCATGTCGAATGCTTCTTTCGGATCTTCGGGAAACAACAGCACATGCTTAGTATCACCATGGGAGGAATAGGCGCACAAGCTAATGTCTGATTGTTGTGTGCGGGTTGGCATACCTGTCGATGGGCCACCGCGCTGCACATCAAAGATAACAGCGGGAATCTCAGCGAAGTAGGCAAAGCCGATGAATTCTTGCATCAAAGAAATACCGGGGCCGGATGTTGCGGTAAATGCACGTGCGCCATTCCAGCCGGCCCCAATAACCATGCCGATTGATGCTAGTTCGTCTTCCGCTTGTAATATGGCGTAATTCGCTTTTTCGGTGGTGTCGTCGTGGCGGTATTTTTTACAGTGCGTGGCGAAGGCTTCCGCTAGCGACGATGAAGGTGTAATCGGATACCAGGCTGCCACTGTGGCGCCCCCATATACTGCCCCAAGCGCGGCTGCGCTGTTGCCCTCTAAGAAAATCTTGTCGCCAACCCTATCGCTGTTTTGCACGCGTAAGCCGATGGGACATTGAAAATTCTCTTGCGCGAAGTCGTATCCCAAGGTCAGTGCATTTACATTCGAGTCAATCAGTTTTTCCTTGCCTTTGAATTGTTCCCCAAGCAGTGCGATAACTGTATCAAGCTTGATATCTAGTAAGGCGGCTAGGGCGCCTACATAAATGATGTTTTTAAAAAGTTGCCGTTGGCGCGAATCGGTATAGGTTTCATTACATATTCGAGTAAGTGGCACGCCAATTATGTTGACATCATGTCGAAATTTGTCGGCTTGCAACGGCTTACTCGAATCGTAAAGGAGATATCCGCCAGCTGTAATTTCGGCCACGTCTTCGTCCCAGGTTTGCGGATTCATAGCAACCATCAAGTCAACACCGCCGCGGCGTCCCAACCAACCGGCTTCGGAAACCCGCACCTCGTACCAGGTTGGCAAACCCTGAATATTTGAGGGAAAAATGTTGCGAGGGCTTACTGGCACGCCGCTGCGTAGAATTGATTTCGCAAACAGCGCATTCGCGGATGCCGATCCAGAGCCGTTGACGTTCGCAAATTTAACGACGAAATCATTAACGGCAGTTAGCGCTGTCATAAATTCATTCCTGGCATAAGCGATTCACGCATGGGTTGAAGATTAGGCGGCATTCCTTCGCGGTTTTGGATCCCGACATTGCGGTCCAGCATGCACCATTTGTATTAGTGATTTTTGCATGTCCCAAGCGCCGGTTGGGCAGCGCTCCGCGCACAAACCGCAATGGAGGCAGACATCTTCGTCTTTCACCATCACGCGGTCAGTTTTCAATGCGTCAGAGACGTACAAATCTTGGTCAAGGTTATCGGCTGGCGCGCGCAGCTTGGCGCGTAGTGTTTGCTCATCGGCGTTCGTGGTGAAATTTATGCAATCAACCGGACAAATATCTTCGCAGGCATCGCATTCGATGCAAAGCTTGTCGTTAAAGACCGTTTGAATGTCGCAGTTTAGGCAGCGTTCTGCTTCGGCTAACGCTAGCTTTTGATCGAAACCCAGCTCCACTTCAACGCGAATACTAGCGAGCGCCTGGCTCAGATCTTTTAACGGTACTTTGAATCTGTGGTCGTTAGAAATATCGTTGTCGTAGCTCCATTCGTGAATGCCCATCTTTTGCGACGACAGTTGCACTGCAGGGGGTGGGCGCACCGCGACGTCTTGCCCGGAACAAAAACGATCGATTGAAATAGCGGCTTCGTGACCGTGGGCTACGGCCCAAATGATATTTTCCGGTCCAAATGCCGCATCGCCGCCAAAGAAGACGTTTTTGATAGTCGATTGCATGGTCAATTTATTAACGATGGGCATGTTCCATTCGTCAAAATCAAGACCAATGTCACGCTCGATCCAAGGGAATGCATTTTCCTGACCAATTGCAACGAGCACGTCGTCACATTTGATCAGCTGGTCGGGTTCGCCCGTGGGTAGCAATTTTCGGCGTCCGTTCTCATCATACTGAGCTTCAACTTTTTCGAACAATATGCCAGTCAGTTTGCCATTATCGTGCTGGAATTCTTTCGGCACCATGAAATTCAAGATGGGGATGTCCTCATGCATGGCGTCCTCTTTTTCCCAAGGAGAGGCTTTCATTTCCTCAAAGCCCGAACGCACTACCACGGTGACTTGCTCGCCACCAAGGCGCCTAGAGGATCTGCAGCAGTCCATCGCGGTATTACCGCCACCAAGCACCACCACTTTTTTCCCAATCCGATCGATGTGACCAAAGGCTACTGATGACAGCCAATCGATACCAATATGAATGTTTTTCGCCGCCTCTTGGCGGCCGGGGATATTTAAATCTCGCCCGCGCGGGGCGCCGGTGCCAACGAACACAGCATCGTAATTTTCTTGCAGAACTGACGCTAAAGATTCGATCCAGGTATTACCCTGAAATCTAACGCCTAAATCCGTGATGTAGGAAATTTCTTCATCAATGATCTCTTCGGGTAGGCGGAATTTCGGAATTTGGCTGCGAATCATGCCGCCCGCATGAGTCGCTCCATCGAAAATGGTGACATCGTAACCAAGCGGTGCTAGGTCTCGCGCTACCGTGAATGATGCCGGTCCGCCGCCAATACAAGCGATGCGTTTGCCGTTTTTTGTCGACACTTTTTGCGGTAAGCGTTCCCGTATATCTCCCTTGTAGTCCGCCGCAACCCGTTTTAACCGGCATATCGCCACCGGTTGTTCCTCTACTCGACCGCGCCTGCAGGCCGGTTCGCAAGGTCTGTCGCAAGTGCGTCCTAAGATCCCGGGGAATACATTTGATTGCCAGTTAACCATGTAGGCATCAGCGTACTGGC
>JBCCFA010000178.1:0-8478 GCA_039029975.1 Pseudomonadota bacterium | reverse complement strand
GCAATGTGCCAGCTGCAAGTCAACCGAACGCGATTTATCTCGCCAATGTCATTCACATTATCGAAGAACACTTGGCGAATCCCTTGTTCTCGCACATCGATTCGGTGCTGGGTGATGGCGGCATGTTATTCATGTATGGGCCGTTTAATTACGGCGGGCGCTTCACTAGCGAAGGGAATAAGCGCTTAGAGGCCTGGTTAAAAGCGCAAAACGAACAATTCGGCATTCGCGATTTCGAAGCTGTCGATAGCTTAGCCAGAAACCATGGTTTGGCCCTAATTGACGACATTACCATGCCCGCGAACAATCGCTTATTGGTGTGGCGACGCTGCCGCTAAGGCTAAGATTTAAATAACGATGTGCATTTGGCGCCTCAACCGGGCAAAATAAGCGAAAATTATTTGCATCGGGAGGGGGACATGGCGTTCAGTCGGTCGAGCCGGTTACGTAAAATCTTATTTGTTTGTTTTCTTCTGTTAACTCTGGCGCCGATTCCCCAAGTATTCGCCGAATCGCCCGAGGGCATGCGACTGTATGTCCTCAACTCTGGTTCCTTGCAGTTAGGTAAAGGCGCCTTACAAAACTTAGCCCCCATGGAGCCGCAAATTCGCATTCCGGTAGCGATGTTTGTGATTCAGCATCCAAAGGGCAACGTGATGTTCGATACCGGTAACAACGATCGCATTATCGAAGATCCGAGCTACTGGGGGCCTAATTATGCATCGTTGAAGCCTACAGTAACTGCCGACGTCTCCATTGAGGCACAACTTAGTCGTATCAACATGACGCCCGATGACATCAAGTATGTGATCCCCAGCCATATGCATTTAGACCACGGCGGTAATATCGGAAAATTTCTTAAATCAACAGTGATAGTGCAAAAGGACGAACTCGAGTTTGCGTCTTTTCCGAACGAACCGTTTGCCGGCGCGTTTATTCCGGGCGATGTGAACGCCCTGCGTTCCGAAACGGGTAACCCCAACCCTTTCCGAATGCCGGTGCATTTGATTGAAGGCGACCTGGATCTGTTCGGTGACGGCAGCGTTTATATCAAACGCTCGCAAGGCCATACCAAGGGTAGCCAAATGCTCCTAGTGCGTTTGCCTAACACCGGCAGCGTGATCCTCACTGGCGATGCGGCCTATTTCCCGGATAACGTGGAGAAAAACATTCTGCCTAACATTCTACTGGCCTACAGCCCACCTGGAATCATGGCGGGCTACGACTGGATTCGGCGAATGAGGGCAACAGAAGGGGCGCAGTATTTCACGTCGCATGATCCAGATTCCTTTGAGCAATACAAAAAGCCCCCTGAATACTACGACTAAGCCGCGATTTATTAATTTTGATAAGTCGCGCTCCGCGACAAGACGCCGGTTCGCCGCATGGCCAACATTTGTTTAACGAACGTTAGCCGACGATTTGGAAATCACGACGCGGTCCGAGATATTAGTTTCGACGTTCCCTCCGGTGCCGCCTTCGCGTTATTAGGTCCAAACGGTTCGGGCAAGAGTACCTTGCTGCGGTTAATGAGTGGCTATTTGCAGCCTAGCGCTGGCGATATCTCAATTGGCGGTACGTCTCTTATTAAACATCCGCAAATCGTAAAGCGGCAGTTGGCCTATGTGCCTGATCAAAGCGACCTCTATGGGCACATGCGTGTTCGCCAGTTTTTACGTTTTATGGCGGCTGTCCGGGAAATTGATCGTGCCGAGCAGGACGACATCATTGAGGAAGTGATTAACGACCTTGCTTTACAAGATGTGTCGAATCGACGGATCGATGAATTATCGCGAGGCTTTCGGCAACGGGTAGCCATCGCCCAGGCGCTGCTCAATAAACCGCAGGTATTGCTGCTGGATGAACCGAGCAATGGGCTTGACCTTGTGCAGCATCGACAGTGGCGCGAACTAATGAAAAGCCTGCAGGCGCGGTGTACGCTGATTTTCTCCTCGCACACTATTGGCGATGTGCTAAGCATTGCAACCTCAGTCGGTTTGCTTGCCCATGGGCGCCTGCTCCATGTTACCAAGATCGAAGGACAGGTCAGCCGCGAAGCGATTGAAGCGCGATTCATCGAGACGCTCGAAGAGGCGGAAGCGTTGTGACAGGAGAGATTAACGGAGCAAGTAAAGAATTTTTTGCGCTAAGGAGATTTTCCGAATTGCTCAAAAAAGAACTCGCTGAACTATTCTCAAGGTTTCCGGCTTATCTTGTTATCGCAATATTTATTGCAATCGTCTCTTACAGTTTCACGACTATTTTATTTTTTCAACGCAGCGTCACGGTAATTCACGCGGTCGCACAGGCGGCAAATTTGCTGCTGCTAATTATCCCGTTATTAACCATGCGAGCGTTTAGCAAAGAACGAGAGGCAGGTGTACTCGAAATTTTACTTAGCACGCCGTGTAGCGAACTCGAAATTGTGTTGGCCAAATATTTCGCCGGGTTGTGCTTCCTATCGTTAATCGTTTTTTTGTGCTTTTGCTATCCGCTGACCTTAAGTCTCATTGGTTATCCCGATCATGGCCAGATTTTGAGTAGTTACCTAGGTCTTTTCTTGATGAGTGCCTGTCTACTTGCAATTGGCCTTTGCGTGGCGAGTTTTTTTCATCATGCCGTATTGGCAGCCGTTGCTTCATTCGGGATTTTTATCGGTTTTTGGCTGATTGACCATGCTGCGTATGTCGTTCCTATACACACTCAAAGCTGGATTGAGCACCTGTCGTTCGACGTGCACTTATCGCGTTTTCTAACGGGTGCCGTGTTCGTCTCTGATATGACGTTTTTTATTGTATTGAGCATCGCCGCTATCGTAGTCGCCGTCGCGCGCTTGAGTGCCCGTTAGTATCGAAATGCACGCGTTATGAACAATGTCCTATGGTTTGCAGGCTGGGTGGCGGCAATTGCGCTCGTCACCCGCAGCGCGTTTATCGCGGCTAATCGGCACGGCCTGGCTAATCGTTCTCGCCTAGTAAGAATGTTTGTGATCATCGCCGGCGTGATTGTTACGGCAATCTTGGCGCAATGGGCGATTGTTAATCGCGATATCAGCATCGATTTTACCCATGAGCAGACTTACACACCTGACGCCAGTGTCCTCGAGCTAGTAGATGCGCTGTCAGAGGCCGTCGCAGTGACTTACTTTGGGCACGGCGACGACCATCGTGCCGGGCGATTGATGCGATTGTTAGATATTCTCGCGCAGCGCTCGCCCCATCTGTCAGTTCAAACCTTTGATCCAGATAAAGCACCAAATCTAGCCCGACAGATGGGGGTGAGTTTTTACAATGTGGCCGTGATTGAAGCGCGCGGTAAGCGGGTTTATGCCGACTCCACCGATGAGAAGGAGATCGCGCTTGCGATTCAAAAAGCACTACGAGAAAAGACCAGTGAACTCTGCTTTGTCACCGGACATGGAGAAGCGGGGATATTTAATCAAGAATTTCATACCCATATTGAAAGCCTTGGCGGCGCCGACGACCATGGCCACGGTCATGCGCATATCCCCATTGTGCGTTCAACACCGCATGGGGTGGGGAGAATGGGCCGGGCCTTAAAGGCACTTGGATATTCGATTCGGGAAATCAATTTAGTCACCAACCCGGAGGTCGTCTCGGTTTGTGACGTTGTCTCTATAGTGAAACCCCTACATCCATTTTCACAAAAAGAGCAAGAAATTCTGAACGAATTACTGCTTGAAGGCGTGACCATTCTGGCGTTTTTGGATCTTGCCTATCCGCACGGGGAGCTCACCGGGTTTCTGGAAACTAACGGCGTTCATCTGAACCACGATGTGATTGTCGATCGACAACACCATCATGAAAATAATATCGAAACGCTGGCCATCACGAGTTATCCGCAAAGCGTGTTAACGCGCGACATTGCGATGACGATATTTCCGGGCGCGAGTTCGCTGTCTATCAATCCGCAATTCGCCGCCCTTGAGCCCGTCGTCACGGCAGGCCCTTCTGCGGCATTGAGCGTTATTCGGGCTCAAGATAGTCCACTCTCAGAAGTTTCTAGCGAGACTAAACAAACAGCAGCGCCCGTTTTCATAGTAAAGAAAGAAGCAGATGATGTTGGCGGTAAATTGTTAATCGCGGGTGAGGCAGATTTTCTCACCAATACCTATTTCCCATACCTTTCAAATAGCGCGTTTGCCCTTGCGATTTATCGTTGGGCCGTGGGTGAGGAGGATAGTGTTCAGACTGCGCCGAGTTTGCCGGTGTTGAATACGGTGATTTTAACCAATCGCCAAATGCGTCAGATATTTTTCCTGCTCGTTGTGGTTTTGCCGTTGGCGGTGGTCGCCGTTGGCGCCGTGGTATGGTTGCGCCAAAGACAATGACACGGGCCGCCACCGTGTTAGCTATTGGCTATCTCTGCTTAATGGCTTTCGGGGGCCGTCTGCCACATAAACACGAAGATTCGCCACATTCCGAAGGGCTTTATGGCTTGCATGAAGGAAAGCCAAGCGAAATTGCTGTATTGATTTTCACCCGCGAGAATGACGAGTTTCGCGTAGTGCACGACGATTCAGGTTGGCGGATTAACGCGCTGCCGGTGAATGAGTCGCTCGCCGAAGAAATTGAAGCCCTAACAAAAATGTTGGCGCGAGCGGAACCGGTTCGTACATTTCATCCTGAAGATCTCGCGCCAGTAAAAGATCAAGATTATGGTTTTAAACAGCTCGCGTTTTCGGTAGCGGCAGAATCGCGAGCCGATGGACCAAAGACTTGGCTGGAATTTGGATACTCAACACCCGATCAATCGCTGCGTTATGTGCGCAAACGAGGCGATCCGGCGCTCTACGTGATGTCTGGCTTTTTATTCGAGCAAACGGAGAAAGTCCACGAAAGATTAGCGTCGCTTAATTAGAGTTTGGAGTCCAACCCATTCTGACCCTGCGTGCCTGTGATTTTCGCTCAACCGCTGAGCACGGTGTTATCGTCAATTTTTAATACCCCAGAGTCAGGCGCGTTAATTGTGACGTCACCGATTATTTGAACATGCTTACCGAAATAAACGTCCCCGTTGACCGTTAAGCTGGAACAAGCCTTAAGGGAAGGCGGGCCAAAAGGAATGCGCGCAAGATAATCATCTATATTAGAGAAAAATTGCTCGTCTAACTGAATATCGGGCAACGGCGATTCATTTGATTGGATAATTTGGCACCGCGTATCCATGTCAAACAGATCGGACATTAAGATTAATAAGTCGTTCGTTTTCTTTACCGGTCTGAATCGATTGCGTGATACTCGAATCGCTTGCGACCCCGCGAATACCTCAATTGCTGCACCCATCGCCGATTCGATCTGAATCACTGGCTCACTCGATTTGTCAGCGGGATCCACGGTTTTGCGATTGATGATAATGGGCAGCGGAATTACGCCACTGTTCTGCTTTAGTACCGTCTTTAGTGCGCGTAAGTTGAGCCAAATCGAATTGGTATTAAAGAATTTGTGGCGTTCAATGTTTTGAAATTCAGGCAAGTCGTCAGGCGGTGTCTGCGCCACTTCTCGAAGCAACAACTGCGCTGAATCCGCATATTGGGCCACATGGCCACCTTTCTTATCGGCATTGGTTCGATCGGCGACTTCCATCAGGAAAGGAATGTCGTTTGCGGCGAAATATCCGAGCAAATCGACATCTAACGAAGCGCCTAAGTTATCTGCATTGGAGACAAAAGCATATTCGTAACCGGCGGTCAGTAATTGGTTGAGAATGCCTGATTGGTCGAGCGCAAGATAAATATCGCCATGTCCCGGTGGGCACCATTCCAGATCGGAGTCATTTTCGTGATCGACAGGCGAAAAATCTGCCGCCCGAAGTTTAGGGACCTTATGTTGTAAAAACGAAAAGGGCAGGTTTGCTTGCCCTTCAGCCAAACCGAGAATTTCTTCGAGTTTTGCCAATGTGTCCGCTTCGGTGCGAAAACTGTTCATAAAAATTAGCGGTAAATCTGAGCGATGTTGTCTGCGTAAATGAATCACTTGCTGGGCGATAACGTCGAGAAAACAAAGGCCGTCACGTACTGGTAACAATGATTTGGCTTGCGCTAAACCCATGCTGGTACCAAGCCCACCGTTCAGTTTCAACACAACTGTTTTCGGCAGTGCCGCGACACCCGTGGATGAAGAATCTTCTAATTCGTTGATGTTGGGTAGTGATTGAACAGGGTCAATTTGAGCTTCCGGAATCAGCCCCGCGTCGCCGCCCTGGGTAAGTTCGATGGCTCTAAGAAAAGTGTTTTGTAGCGCTTCTGACAAATTGGCGTCGCGCATCTTTTGCACGACAAGTTTGGTCCGGACGTTAAGAGACATGTCGAATATCAAACTCGCAAATCTATAAGTCTAGTCGTTCAACTCGGTGATCGAACGTTTGCCAGTGATTATGCGAACTTAATCGCGAAACGCCGGCATCACATCGGCGGCAAACAGCGCCAAATGCGGATTCATTGCGGCTGCGGGCAAGCCGGGTGGTACCGTCCACGTGTAGTAACGTTCAATGCCGGTGGCTTCCACGTAAGCCCCAATTTCATCAATTGCCTGGCTAGGTGTGACGACCGAGAGCATCCCGGAGGCTTTCAACTCGTCGGGGTTCGTGACGGTTGGGAATGGTTGCTGTCCGGCGGCTGTTAGCCAAACGTTATACATTTCGAGCTGATAGATAATATGCGGCGCGACCAGGTCAAAAGTTTTATCCGGCTCATTAGAAACAATTAGCCAGAAGTGACCGCCCGCGAGTTTTCCATTGCTCTTACCGAGCCGCTCTAGCTCATCCTGATAAACCGGTACAAACGGCGTCATGTCACCGGTGCCGATGTATCCGTCGCCAAGGCGAGCCGCGCGTTTGGCCGAAATTGGCGCGAAACCGCCCACCCAAATTGGCGGGCGAGGGCGTTGTACTGGCATGGGACTCAGTTTGGCACCGCTGATTTTGTAGGCCTCGCCATTAAAGTCGACAGTTTCGCCTTCCCAAAGGCGACGAATGATCTCAAGCCCTTCTTCGGTGCGAACGCTGCGCTTAGTGCGATCAATACCAAGGCCAGCAAACTCTTCAGGGCGATAGCCGATACCCACACCCAATTCAAACCGTCCGTTGGAAAGAATATCAATCGTAGCGCCATCTTCGGCAACGCGCACTGCGTCGTGTAAGGGCAGCAATAAGACTGAGGTACCAATGCGAATCCTTTTTGTGCGCACGGCAACGGCTGCCGCAAGCGGTAAGATGGAAGGCGCATGGCCGTCTTCGCAAAAATGATGTTCGGTGAGCCAGACATCGTCGTAGCCAATAGTTTCAGCCCACGCAATTTGTTCCAGCGTTTCTGCATAAATTTCAGTGTCGGGGCGCTGCCACTTGGCTGGGTTGCGCAGTGAATACCAAAGGCCAAAAGAAACGCGGCTCATGTGATTACCTCTACTGTATTTTTTATTAAGGTTTGTCCGAACTATCCAGTTAACGCGGTTCGATAGACACTCGCGTAGAGTGCACCGATGTGCTTTCGCCCATGTCCGCCTTCCGAGCGGTATGAACAAAGTTAACCGAACTTTTATCCGATTCCAGCGACGGCCAACGACCTTTATGGCTCACTACTGTGCTCGGCAATACCGTTGAATCAAACTTGGTGGTTAATATCGCTTCGCCTGCGGCATTAAATACGCGGGCGGAGGCGTTATCTTTAAGACCAAACTTAGCGCCGTCGTCGGGGTGAATGTAGATAACGGGTGCCCCCGCTTGTTGTTGCAAATGTTCGTCGTTGGCGTAGGAATCATTGAGCCGCCACTTGGAAGCAGGCGACAACAAACGCAGCGTGTGCGTATCCTCCAGCGGCTCATGGCTTGCCAGCGGCACACGCGGCAGGCCCGCCTCTTCGGCAGCCGCGGAAGCGATTTCGATTTTGCCGCTTGGCGTATTGAACGCTAAGTCTTCGTGAAACGGCATTGGTGTGTTTCCAAGGTAGAAATGGCCACGCTGCTTGAGATCGTCAAAGCTCATGCGCTCACCGAAAGCCGGTGCGATTTCAGACATCATTTTCTTCAATAATGTGTCGTCATCTTCGTACAGTAGCGGTTCCTCCAACTGCATGGCTTTCGCTAAGCGACGACAAATTTCCTGATTGGGCAAGGCCTCACCTAGTGGTTTCCGTACTTTTGCCTGCGCACCCATATGTAAATGAAAATAACTGAACGTGAGATCATCGAACTCTAGAAAACTCGCCGCCGGGAGCACATAGTCAGCATATTTGGCAGTGTCGGTGACAAAGCAATCGATCACCACGGTAAACAAGTCCTCGCGCGCCATCGCTTCGCGTAATCGTTTTTGTTCAGGGGCAGAGGCCAACGGATTTGTATTCCAGGAGAAAAGCGTTTTGAATTCCTTAGCGCCTGCTAAACGCGCCGCGAAATCCATATGGCTCACACTCACTTTATCCTCGTGCGTCAAGTCGCTGCCCGCAATGTAATCTAAATCGAT
>JBCCFA010000177.1:0-8525 GCA_039029975.1 Pseudomonadota bacterium | reverse complement strand
TTCCGCCGAAGGTGAACAAAATTTCGGCATCAGCGTTGAAGCATTCGCGCAGCTTGTCTGCAACTTGCTGGCTGTAAGGGTCGTTTCCGTAAGCGAGCGCAGAACCTGCATTCGCTTCGGCAATTGCCTGTAAGACTGCAGGATGGGCGCCGGACGCGTTATCACTTGCAAAACAAAGCTTTTGGTTCATCGGCACATTATATGGGGCAATAATGACTGGTGAAATGCGTTCGCGACAAAGTTTACTTCGAGTTGAGTATTCATGTGCATCTTGCTTCTTGGCGTATACTGGCTCGATGGTAATTGAAGTATCGCAGACAGCCTGGCTGAATTTATTTACTCACCTCAAGCGGTGGGCGAGCAACCTGAGGCGAGCAAATCAGTTACGGAAGTCGGAATCGATGGCAGCGCTGCAGGACGTGATTCGCGCCGTGCGGAAAACAGCGGTCTATTTGCGGCGCATCAAACGTCGAGGCGGGCGATCTGAGGATAAGGAAGAAGAGTTATCGCTGCTTTGGACCAATCTTGGCTTCAAATTGGAGGCGTTAAAACTTACGGCGTTATCAAAGAAGTGCCAGATTAGTGGTAAACATTGGTCCGATCCGGCGCACTACTCACAGGAATTTCTTGAAAAAGCGGATGTGAGCCTAGAATCCATCGAAAAACTGGCGCTCAATCTATTACATGAAATTAAACGCGATGGATAATCAAAGCCAACGAGCATGAACTTTCGATTGCGTGAGTATCTTAGTAGCTTCAAACTATCGACCTTTCGGTTGCTGGTCATTGGCGTGATCGTAGCGTCTGTTTTCCTTACCGATCATTTTCTAAAGCAAGATGTGTCCGATAAGTTGGCTGATGCCTGGCAGGAGGCATGCATCTCGCAAATCTCGGTGAGCGCATGCGCAGCGAGAATTGAAACACATCATCAACGGTGTTTCGAGCCCTCGTATAGTTCGATGTTGTTGCGTTTCGGTAGCAGTCGCTGGGAAGCATTAAAGATTACCCAATATGAGGACTGTATGTCGGAAGATTATGAGCCGCGCCCGCAAGATGGCGCGCAATCTAAATTCTCTGTGACTAAAGGTTTAGAACGATGATGGTATTAAAGGTTATTTTCGGTTTAATTGTCCTGATAGTTATTTATTTCTTCGCGATGGGTTATTACTCGACCACGATGCCGGGAAAAAGCGCTGATGCGGGGCTACGGTTCGAATGTGGCGATCGCCCTAATTGTGTGAGTAGCGAAGCGCCATCCATGCCATCCCAGGAAGTTGAACCGCTGTCCGCTGCTGATGGTGCGGCCATGCAAAAACAGATTATGGCGGCTGTAGCGGCAACCGGCGGTACAGTGATGAGCGAAAATGACGGGGTGATTGTTGCGGAGTACAAGTCGCGTGTTTTTGGGTTTGTGGACGACGTGATGTTCAAAATCGATCCAGAGAATGGCTCAACCCACGTGATGTCAGCATCACGGGTTGGATACAGCGATTTGAACGCGAATCGGGAACGCGTCGAAAAAATTCGCGAGCAGTTGAGCCAGTAGGTATTGGCAGAATTTTCTAGCGACAAGGATACGCTTCAAGAAAAGCAAATGAGCCCAGTAATGCAGCGCTTTTATCTAAAAGCGCTGGGTTATCGCGCAAATATTGGTGAACAACGCGAGCCATTTGGCGATTGCTAATACCCTCAGGCGGCCAGCACCATTGTTTCGAAAATAGTCCTAATTCCTGGTAGACCTCGTGACTATCAGATAGACCAGAGATATAGCCAAGACAATCGGTCGCCCGGGTGAAGCGATCCTCAGCGGCGCCGTCGCACAATCTCAATAATTCCTTACCAGAAATAAACGCACGCGCTTCAGCGTGTACATTGCTGAAATTAACAGCTAAGACGGAAACTAAGAGAACTTGCTTAAGGTTTTGGGCAAAACTGCCGCACGCTTGATTGTTCATTGAATGTTAGATAGGTCGCTGACTCACTCGTTATTATAAGCTACCGATCAAGCTCATCATGGTGCGCGTTAGTTAAAAACGATAAACTCTCGCCTTCACTCGACATTGTTCTTCCGCCTAGATCGTTCCTGAGCTTTTGATGATGTCGCTGACAATCAGCCGACGACTTTAACTTATCGTGTCAAACCCGGAAAACCAGACTAAGCGCACTGCGCTCATGACTATGATACTCATGAGCTCATTCTCTATGCCGATGATGTTGTCTGCGGTCAACGTCGCACTACCATCGATTGCGGAATCGTTGAGTATGGATGCTGTGATGTTGAGTTGGGTGCCCATGTCTTATCTGATGGCCAGCGCCGCGTTTGTCTTGTCATTTGGTCGGATGGCGGATTTGGTTGGACGTAAAAAAATATTCAACCTTGGTCTCGTCGGCTTCATTCTAAGTTCGGTGTTAGCGGCTACTGCAAACGATGGCTGGGTTTTGATTGTTTATCGGTTAATTCAAGGCATCACTGCGGCTATGTTGTATGCCACTCATATCGCTATCGTCTCGTCAGTTTATCCGCCGAACGAGCGTGGCCGCATGATTGGCTTAACGGTTTCAATAATTTACATAGGCTTAACCTGCGGTCCATTGGTTGGTGGTTGGTTGATAACTCATTACGGATGGCGGTCAACTTTTCTAATTCATGTGCCGCTGTGCTTCGTGTCGTGGGTGATTAGCGTCTTTTACGTGAAAGAGGAGTGGAAGTCGGAAGATCCCGGCGGCTTCGATCTCCTTGGGGCGCTTTTGTACAGCGGGGCAATAATCGCATTTATGCTGGGTATATCGTGGCTACCCAAATTGTCCGGGCTAGGATTGATTGCGGTGGGTATGGCGGGCTTTTACGCATTTTTTCACCATCAGCATGGCCGCGACCATCCGCTGATTGATGTGAGTTTGTTTTATACAAATCGCGTATTCACTTTTTCATGTATTGCCTCGATCATTATGTACACAGCAACCTTCGCTAATATTGTGATCTTAAGTCTGTATTTGCAGTATTTGTTAGCGCTAACGCCCGCAGTTGCGGGTATGGTGCTGGTTGCGCAACCGATTGTGATGGCGATTGTGTCGCCAATATCGGGACGGTTATCCGACCGCAAAGAGCCCGGCATTATCGCTTCTTTCGGGATGGCAGTCACGGCGATTGGACTCGCCTTGCTCTCGACCTTGGATTCTACTTCCGCACTATCAACCGTGATTATTTACCTGTGCCTAACGGGTTTCGGCTTTAGCTTTTTTTCGTCGCCCAACGCGAATGCGATTATGGGATCGGTTGATAAGCGTCAATACGGTGCCGCCGGTGGGGCAGTGGCAACAGTCCGCATTTTGGGGCAAATGGCCAGTATGGCGGTAGTGTCACTGGTTTTTGTTCTAACCCTTGGGCCAGTGCAAATAACGCCAGCGGTTTTCGACACTTTGGAACGAGCGATTCAAATCAGTTTTGGCGTCGCTGCGGTACTCTGTTTTATCGGTATCTATTTTTCCTATTCCCGTGGGAAAGTGCACTAGCCCTTATTCGCGATTCCTGGCTTAGCTGTGCCACTTCATAATTGATCGGCGATTAATGAAGTAGAGAAATGGACTCGAATACTGCCCCTCATTGACTCGTTGATGCAAGATGTCCAGCATCAGATGAGTGACTTTCATCATGTTAAAGTCGTCGCGATCACTAACTCTTATCCAACGCGAATCCGTTAATTCGCCATTGTCTTTGATCGTGCCACGCACGTGTTTTGCCGAGACGCAGAAAAAGCGCGCGTCGAATCGAATTGGTTGGTGAGCAGGCGTGATAGCTCGGCCGATATAATCGAGGGCCGCGAGGTTTGGCGCGACACCTAGCGCGTTAAAATTAGCCCAATCTCTATGCGATGAGGTGCTATATTCAACGCTCGTACCAACAACTAAACCCACTTCTTCAAATGTTTCTCTGATCGCGGCAGTGGCAAGCGCTTGAGCCCGCGTCTGCGAGTTTGTAACGCCCATTTTGGCTGCGAAGTCAGGATTCAATTGGTTTGCAGGCCGCACAAAATGATCGGCGCGTTCCAACATGCCGCCCGGAAAGACGTAAACACCCGGTTGGAATCGTGCTTGTTTGTTCCGGCACCCCATTAGCACTTCGAGCGCCTTGCCGCGTTTGCGGTAGATGATAAGGCTGGCTGCCGGACGCGGCCTGACCGGTTTCACGGGCGGTAAATAATCTTGCGACGGGAAAAACTTAGCGCGTCAGAGAACCGCGGCAACCGCATCACAAACATAGTCAATATTGGATTGATTTATCCCTGCGACGTTGATTCTGCTTGAATCAACAATATAAATGCCAGATTTTTTCTGAAGTTCGGCGATCTGCGCTTTGTCGATACCGAGAAACGAAAACATGCCGCGTTGCTCGCGGATAAAATCAAATCGGCTGCTGTTGGTGCGTTCCGCGAGTTTGGTGGACATGGCATCGCGCATGCCGTTAATGCGATTACGCATGTCGCTAAGCTCGGTTAGCCATTCATTATTCAGGGCTTCATCGCCCAAGATTGTTTTAACGATGGCGCCGCCATGATTTGGTGGCATTGAGTAGATGCCGCGAATTACATTCATGAGTTGGCTGCTCAACACGGTGGCTTGTTCGGATGATTGCGATACCACCGCAACAGCACCGACCCGGTCGCGATACAATCCAAAATTCTTCGAACACGAACTCGCCACCACAAGTTCCGGTACCGCATCTGCCATTAATCGGACACCTAGCGCATCTTCATCAATGCCCGTGCTTAAACCCTGATAGGCAATATCGATAAAAGGAATAAACCCCTGTCGGTTTGCAAGCTCTGCAATACTGCGCCAGTGCGATTCGGCAAGATCGACGCCGCATGGGTTATGACAGCAGCCATGCAATAGCACCAAATCTCCAGCTGGAATTTTACCCAAAGTGTCGAGCATCTCCTCAGCGCGTAACGCGCTGGAGCTTGGATCAAAATAGGGATAGGTCTTGATATCGAGTCCGGCGTCGCCAAGCAACGGAACGTGGTTCGCCCACGTTGGGTCGCTAACCCAGATTGAAGCATTAGGCTTCGCACGATTGATCAATTCGGCACCGACACGCAGGGCACCACATCCGCCCGGCGTTTGCGCAGAACTGACGCGCTGGTCCTGTAGAACGCTGTGGCCTCGGCCGAATAGTAATTCGCGCATGTGCGTGTTGAATTCGGGCTCGCCTGGTGGCCCGATATAGGACTTTGTCGTTTCAGTTTCGATGTGCCGCGATTGGGCAGCTAGAACCGCTTTTAGAATTGGCGTTTCGCCGTTTTCGTCGCGATACACGCCAACGCCTAGATCAACTTTATTTGGGTTTTTGTCTTCCCGATAGGCGAGCATCAGGCCCAAAATCGGGTCGGCGGGTAAGCCAGGTAATTGTTCGAACATGCAGGTTTTCCGTTAGCGACAGAGGTGTTAATCAGAACCGGTGTACTGGATTGCACTGAGTCGTCGAGCGAAACGTTCCAGATTAGGTACCGTAAGGTGTCGAAGATCAGTAACAATATTGCAAATACCGACAGCTCATCATACCCCCGAGCACCGTTCGTTCACAAGTTTACGGTCGAATGGAGTAGGCTTAATTCACGAAGCAACGTTGTTGGGCAGACGCATAACGAAGCGCGTCAAGCTCGATTCGCGGATCTATTTGTCGAGCAGAATCTATGTAATTGCTAACGCCGGAATAGCCGAGAAAGTAAAACGCCGGTGAAAACATGGTGCCCAAAAATACGGCGACACGGTTACGCGGGTCATCCCAATAATCTGGCTTATAGTTCAGCGTTTGTGGCAGTACCGCGAGTCGTCGCTGGTAGAGCTGTTCGCAAGTTTGGTGAGGTGCAATGTGTGGTGGTGGTTGGCCGTTTGGTCCGAGGATCAGGAGCTTCAAATCCTGGACTCGATCATGAGCAAATTCGGCGACTGGATCGGGGGCCGTGACGGTCGCTTGGTCATTCGCTGGGATCGCTGTGGCGAATAACGCGCAAGACGCAGCGACTATGCAGAGTTGAATGAATTTGAAAGGGTGTTGCCTCGCCATCTTTAGCTTAGCGGCAGCCAGACGCGAAAACTTAGCGAGACGAAGCGCCAGGCCGCGTTCGCGAGCCTGACGCTTTTAGGACTGAATAGCGTTTACATCGCTTCGATGTATAAAAATCCTAGGCCGCCGGCAATGCCGATACCGGTACTTGTCTCAATGGCGAGTGGTTGTAATCCGATATTCTTAGCGCCACCACCGATAAGGGCTTTCGCGCCCAAGCCAAGTCCGGCCGCCGCCGAGACTTGCCCGCCGACGTACTTGCCGCTTAACGATTTAGACCCGGGTCTGACATCTTCGGACGCGGCAATGACCGTGAAAGCCATGCGTTCGTTGTTGCGAAAACTCAAATCTAAGCCGAGCGCAATGCCGGTCTCGCCTTTATAGGTCTCCGTTTGACCGCCTTTCTCAAAACTACATTCCACGTCCGCCGTGGAGCGGATGAGCAGGTTGACGCGTGAACCGGGGACGACGGTGCAATTCAGGACACCGACTTCGATACCGCCTTCGGCTTGCGCTTGGGTCGAGAAGACCAGAGCACTTAACATTAGTCCTAAAAGCGATGTCAGTTGTATTGATTTCATAAGCTAAATCCTTTCCTTTGATCAAGGGGATAGGTCGTGAGCGAGACGCCGCTCGTAAACAATCGGTGGCGCTGCCATGCGCGGATTCTCGCAAGTCACCGAATTGATGTCGAGTTTCAATATTCTGAATTGAGACGTGTCTGATTTTTGTGATACTGTATATATAAACAGTATAAAAAATAATACACGCCCATGCCTAAGAGCCAATCTTTAAACCCCGCGTATGCAGAGCTTCATTGTCTGAGTAATTTCAGTTTTTTACGTGGGGCGTCTCACCCGGAAGAGCTCGTCAAACAAGCTGCAACATTGGGCTACGAAGCGCTGGCAATCACGGATGAATGTTCCTTGGCAGGGATCGTGCGTGCGCATGTGGCCGCTAAGACGGTAGACATCAAACTCATCGTTGGCGTTGAAATTCACATCTCTGACGGGCCTCATCTGGTCGTTTTAGCCACCACTAAACAAGCCTATGCCGAAATCTCGGCGCTGGTTAGCCGCGGTCGGCGCCGCTCTGAGAAAGGACAATATCAATTGTTCCGAGACGACGTTGAAAGCTTAATAAGCGCTGGGTTCATTATTTGGCTACCAAATCGTCCCCATGAGCCAGGCGTCAGTAGCAATGCAGTACTCGCCCGCGACGAAGCCGAAGGTCGGTGGCTAGAAAAATTAGCGGCACGATGCTGGATCGGTCTGGAACTGTTCTATCTCGGTGATGATGAACAACATTTGTATCGAATTACTAAGCTCGCTCAGCGTTTCAATTTCAGAATGCTTGCCTGTGGTGAGGTACACATGCATTGTCGGCAAAGACATCCACTTGCAGACACGCTGGCGGCAATTAGGCTACGACAGCCCATCGCGGCCTTAGGTTTTCAGCTGGCTAAAAATAATGAACGCTACTTACGGCCGCGCGAGCGGCTAGCGAAGATTTACCCGGCCGATGCTTTATTGGAAACGGTGCGCATTGCAGAGCAATGTGATTTCAATTTGGATGAACTCCATTATCAATATCCCCATGAATTAGTACCCGCAGAAAAAACCCCTAGCGAACATCTACGCGATCTAACTGTACAGGGCATGCGGCAGCGTTGGCCCGACGGCACGCCAGAAAAAGTCACGCGACTGGTAGACCATGAGTTGGCCTTGATAGCTGAACTTGGTTACGAAGCGTTTTTCCTTACCGTGAACGACGTGGTGACCTTCGCTAAGGGCCGTAACATCTTATGCCAAGGACGGGGGTCGGCCGCTAATTCCGCCGTTTGTTATTGCCTTGGCATTACCGAGGTTAACCCGGCGTGTATGGAAATGTTGTTCGAGCGTTTTATTTCCAAAGAACGTAATGAACCGCCCGATATAGATGTTGATTTCGAACATGAACGGCGCGAAGAAGTGATTCAATACATCTACCAAAAATATGGCAGAGAAAGAGCGGCGCTTGCCGCAACAGTGATTACTTATAAAGCGCGTAGTGCCGTGCGCGATGTTGGCAAGGCTTTGGGCATGAGTCTGGAGCAGGTAGACCGCTTAGCAAAAAATATATTTTGGTGGGATGGTAATAAACATATCCCGGAGCGGTTGTCCGAAGTGGGTTTTGATCCACAGAACCCAGTGATACGACGTTTAATGCACTTGGTTGCAGAAATCATCGGTTTCCCGCGACATTTATCGCAACACGTTGGCGGTTTTGTGATTTCCGATCAGCCGCTGCATGAATTAGTTCCAATTGAAAACGCCGCGATGCCGGAGCGCACAATTATTCAATGGGATAAGAATGACCTTGAAGCGTTAGGATTATTAAAGGTCGATTGCTTGTGTCTGGGTATGCTAAGCGCTATTCGACGTTGTTTTAATCTGATTGAAGGGTTCTCTGGCGAGGC
>JBCCFA010000176.1:0-8542 GCA_039029975.1 Pseudomonadota bacterium | reverse complement strand
GTTTTCCTGCAACCGGGACATTTCTTCTTGCTCGGTGTAAATTCGCTTGTTACTCACGAACATCGAGATTGCGCCGGCCAGAATAATCAGACCTAGCGTCGCCGCAACCATTAGTTCGACGATCGTGAATCCCTTTGCAGGGAGTTTGAGTTGTTGTAATTTATTCATGGCATAAAAGTGTAGCTAACTGTTGTATCAACGCCGTCTCGATCAGACCACGAGATGTTCGCACTGAACGTGCCGCTTGCGTCGGCAACGATGTCCATCTCTGAACCAGGCGGGAGAGCGTCATAGCCTTGTTGGTACCAGCAATTAAGATCGTTAGCGACGGAAACTATCCCCACCGTACAGCTGGGGCGTGTTGTTGTTAGCACTTGAGTGCTTGCATAAGTGGCTGCATTATCCGAATTCAGGCGCATCCGGTCTGCGATGTCGTAGGCGAGCAAGTTAATTTGGCTGCGGAGATAAGCATCGTGGTTGTATTGCAAACCTCGCAGCTGAAGCGCCGCGATACCGAGCATACCGATCGCGAGAACAAGCATTGCCACTAATATTTCGACTAAGGTGAAACCTTGCTCACTAGCCTTGTGGGAACAAATGGTCTGATTTGTGTGTCTCATTTTCGTATTTCTTAGCTAAAAGTTACGGGCATCCGTTATATTCAGAATCAGTCGCGGCTCGGCCAGTCGTGGTCATCGATATTTGACGGCCGGAATAGGTCGTGCCGTCGCGGTCGTCGCAAACGTCAAAAGTGCCGATAGGTGAAATTGATCCAGTTTGGTCGTAAATTAGAACAATGTTGTCGCCAGTTTCATTAACCGTCGCGGCACAACCAAATTCCGACGCGCGCACAATCTCAGTCAAGTCGGTATCTAAGACACCATTCAGATTAATGTCTTCGCCGGGGTCGAGCGTACCGTTGCTATTCAAATCTTCATCGACGGTCGAATCAGGAAATCCGTCGCCGTTGAAGTCCTGATAAACGATTACGCCATCTCCAAATTCATTCGTCGCATCTGTGCACGCAGCCGCTGTGGCGTCAAGGGTGCAAGTTGGGGCGAATGCGATGTCGGTGCGCCTGGTGATTGCGGTGCTCCTGGCAAGCTGAATCGCTGTAATGACCCCGTTTGTCTTCGCCGTTAAACAGTTGTTTTTAACCATCGTGGTGTAGCTTGGAACCGCGAGCGATAACAGGACCGCACCCAAGGCGATGGTGAGCATCAGCTCGATAATTGTGAAGCCGCTGTGGTTTTTGTGTTTCATAGGAATAACTAATACTAGTTACTATTAGTGTTGTCTGTGGCGACCTGATGAACGGCATTTCTATACCGCTAAGCGGTAGTCGATACCGCGAATTAGCGACATTCGTCACATTAGTTGTTGTCGTAAGACATCGATTGGCCTGGCCATTAGGCATTTTGCAGCGCTAATCATCGGAATTTCCTCTAGCTCCCTCGGTTTTCGCTCCTTATCCGAGAAATTAATTGTTTAATCAATAACTTGGTTGTCATAATCGAGACGAGGAAAGATAATTGTCGAGGTCTATTATCGTCGTCTAAGGAATCGTGATGCGCGAGCCAGTTTTTCCCACCAATTGCGAGGTAGTGATTATTGGCGGTGGCGTGATCGGTTGCTCCATTGCATACCATTTGACCAAGCTCGGCATCAGCGATGTGGTGTTACTAGAGCGGCGGCAATTGACCTCCGGAACTACCTGGCACGCTGCGGGTTTAGTTGGTCAATTGCGAGGCTCTCAGAATCTGACGAGGCTTGCCAAATACACCGCGGAGCTTTACCACAGCTTGGAGCAGGAAACCGGTCAAGCAACAGGTTTCAAGCAAAACGGGTCGATTTCAATTGCCACTACCGAAGGTCGCCTCGAAGAACTGCGTCGCATGTGCTCTATGGCCCAGGTGTTCGATTTACCCGTAACCGAACTAGCTATTGAGGATATCAAAGCGCGGTATCCATTATTAAACGTGTCCGACGTGAAGGGCGCGATCTCAATTCCTTCAGATGGACAAATCAATCCGGTTGATGTGACTCAAGCATTGGCGAAAGGGGCGCGAAACGGCGGCGCACGGGTTCTGGAAGACACAATTGTCACAAGTCTCGAATTGGCGGGCGGGCGTATTTCTGGGGTTCGTACCAATCGCGGCATGATAAAGGCGCCAATTGTGGTAATCGCGGCCGGCATGTGGTCACGTGACTTTGCCCAACAAGTTGGGGTGCACGTGCCGTTACATGCGTGCGAGCATTTTTATATTGTCACCGAACCAATTCCGGAATTGGGTAGTAATCTGCCGGTGCTGCGCGATTACGACGCTTATTCTTACTACAAAGAAGATGCGGGAAAAATATTGTTGGGGGCGTTTGAACCAATATCAAAACCTTGGGGTATGGACGGCATTCCAGCGTCTTTTTGTTTTGACGAGCTGCCTGAGGATTATCCTCATTTTGAGCCAGTGCTCGAAGCCGCAATGCATCGTTTACCAATATTGAACGAAGTAGGCATTCAAACGTTTTTCTGCGGACCAGAGAGTTTCACCCCAGACGTGCGCTACTACTTAGGCGAATCGCCAAACTTGAAGAACTGCTTCGTCGCGGCTGGCTTGAATTCCATCGGTATTCAATCTGCGGGCGGTATCGGCAAAGTTCTTGCCGATTGGATCAAGAACGGATACGCCCCCATGGATTTATGGGAAGTGGATATCCGCAGGGGCCTGCCGTTTCAAACGAATAAAAAATATTTGCATGACCGAGTAACGGAAAGCCTTGGACTTTTGTACGCTATGCATTGGCCTAATCGCCAATATGAATCTGCGCGGGGTGTGCGCAAATCGCCGTTTCATGCACGGCTTGAGTCTGCCGGCGCCTGTCATGGTGAAGCATTTGGTTGGGAGCGCGCTAATTGGTTTGTTTCTGATCATCAAGCGCCAAAATATGAATATTCGTACGGCAAGCCAAACTGGTTTGAAGCTCAAGCTCGGGAACATTTAGCCGTGCGCCAGGGTGTTGGCTTGTTCGATCAAAGTTCGTTCGCTAAATTTCTGCTTCAAGGTCGAGATGCGGCCAATGTACTGAATTATTTATCGGCGAACAATGTCGATGTTCAACCCGGACGCGTCGTATACACGCAATGGCTAAACGAGCGGGGCGGTATCGAAGCCGATCTCACCATCACTCGCATTTCTACCACCGAGTTCTTGATAGTGACTTCGGGAGAAACAGAGATTCGAGATTTCGCTTGGCTGACTCAGCATATTCCTGACGATGCGCATGCGTTCGCGAGCAACGTGACTTCAGCTTACGCTGTGCTGTCCGTTATGGGGCCAGAATCACGTAACTTGCTGTCCGTTCTTTCCCCAAACGATTTTACGAATGAGGCTTTTCCGTTTGGGGATTCGCAAGAAGTTGAACTCGCCTACGCGCGAGTCCGGGCGAATCGGATTAGTTATGTCGGCGAGTTGGGTTGGGAGATTTACATCCCTACGGAGTTTGCGCTCAGTGTGTACGACGAGCTCATACAAAGCGGGCAAAAATTTAGCTTGCAGCACGCTGGATACCATGCGTTGAATTCATTGCGTTTGGAAAAGGCGTACCGACATTGGGGACATGATATTGGTATCGAAGAAACCCCAGTGGAAGCCGGGCTAATGCATGTGGTAAAACTAGACAAAGGCGAATTCATTGGGCGCGATGCCGTTATAGAAAGAGCCTCGGTTCAAAAAACGCGCGCGATGGTGCAGTTTCTATTAGAAGATGATAACGCCATGCTGTTTCACAATGAACCTGTTTGGCGCAACGGAGAGTTGGTCGGGTATATCACTTCCGGCATGTTTGGACACAGCTTGGGTGCTGCCGTAGGTTTAGGTTACGTGCAGTGCGAGAAAGGTGTGGATGCCGACTATGTTGCATCAGGTGATTTCGAAATTGAGATTGCGGGGCAAAAATTTGCCGCGAAGGCATCCTTGCAGGCGATGTACGACCCTGGCAACGAACGAATCAGAAATTAGAACTTCGCTGCGTATTCTTTTGCCTCCGCGAATTACCCGACGACTTCGAGAGCCGCCAGGTAAATGCGCGGTCAGGCAATGTAAACACCGAATATTCGGCGCAGGTGGTTAGTAATCGCCGCGTGACTCACCAGCCTGGTTATCGTGTCTTCCTTTTTTACCCCAGCCCCGTCTCCGCTCCATTCGTTCCGCGACTTGGCGACGTTGTTCGGGGGTTAAAATGCCGCCGATTTTCGCGAACGCATTGGCGGTAGAAATGAACATCGCCTCAGTATTCTTCGCTTGTGTTTTCGCCAGCGCTTCAACGGCGGCCGGATTGTATTCCGGGTCATTGAGGATCCCTTGTAAGGCTGTTTTCGCTTCCATCATATCTAACATGAAAGTGCGCATTTTGGGGCGTTGTTCGTCCATCACAGCACCGATGTCCTCGCGTTGTTCGCGCGTTAGATCTAGATGACGAACCATTTTGAATAGCTTATGGGGCGCAAAGCCGTGGCCGACTGCGTGGTGGTTACCTGATCCGTGTGGCGAGGCATGCACGCGATGCGCTGTGAAGCCAACAATCGAAACTAGGAATAAAATGGCGGCTGTCCAACCGACTACCTGATAATTCATGTTCATAGATTTCTCCTGAGCCGTGTATTCCCACGGCAATTCATCTTTAGTGTTATGCAGCAACGTGCAATTGAATGCCCGTTAACAGTTGGACAGATTTTAATTAAGGCCGTGTCTAAGTAGGGTGTCGAGGACGTAAATATGGGTACCGTGTATGTAAATCTCTGTAATCTCTGGTTTGGTGGTACTCCTATATGTCACACTGAAAAATGGTGAAGAAGAATGAGCTATAGATGAAAAATAAATCAATCTTACTCGTTGACGATGATGTGGGGTTTTGCGAACTCTTGGCTGATTATTTACGCGGCGAAGAGTTTTCCGTGCACTGCGAGCACAATGGTGATGACGGCTTAGCGCGGTTGAAATCTGAGCATATCGATGTAGCGATTCTTGATGTGATGATGCCGGGCAAAAGCGGTTTAGACGTGCTCCGCAACATGCGGACTTTTTCGGATACGCCAACATTGATGCTGACAGCACGGGGCGAAGATGTGGATCGCATTGTCGGTTTGGAGATGGGTGCAGATGATTATGTCAGCAAACCCTGCAACCCGCGGGAAATTGTTGCCAGGTTGCGAGCGATATTACGCCGTACTGGCGTTACGCCCCAGAGCGATGATGAACCCGACATCGTGATCGGCGATTTTCAGTTGCGACCAAGCGAGCGAGCAGTTTTTGTACACGAAAAAGAAATCGAATTAACCTCAACAGAATATGAAGTACTGAATGTGCTCGCGCGAGACGCGGGCCATGTGGTGAGTAAGGAGAAAGTATCTGAGCAGGCATTGAAGCGCAAACTGGGTCCCTACGATCGCAGCATAGACATGCACGTGAGTCGTTTGCGACGCAAACTCGGCGACTACCCCGATGGTGGAGAACGAATCAAAACTGTCCGCGGTACCGGTTATTTATACATCAAGCCGAGAGAAGTTAGCGCGTGATTTTTCGCAGCCTCTTCGGCAAAATTTTTCTGTGGTTTTGGATAACCATGATCGCTGTTGTGATTGCTACGGCAATTAGCGGCGCATTTATCCATCAACGATATGATCGTGACCGACTAATGACCCACTTCGCGGCAACGCAAGCGGCTTACGCGCGGGCGGCTGGCGCAATCTTAGAAGCCGAAGGCCTGCCGGCCTTAGAAGATTGGTTACATCAACTCCGCGGACCTGGTGGTCTACCGGGACGACAATTAATTTTTGCGCCGAACGGCGAGGTGTTATTTGGCGGGCGTGGGGCTAAGGATCTTAAAGCCATTGTCATTCGCGCAGATAAAGATCTTAATTCGCCGATGCCGGTTGAAGGGGTCTTTTTCGATCCTATCTACAGCGCTAGCGGCGATCACTTTTGGTTTGTTAGTGACATGCGTTTTGGTCGGCAGCCCGGGCCGAAGCGTCGATTTTTTAGGCACGGTACTAACCCGTTACCAAGGCTTGCTTTCCTGATTGGCGTGGCAGTTTTGGTGAGTGGCATCGTTTGCTATGCGCTGGCACGGTATCTCACTCGCCCAATTCGCGACCTGCGTCGTGCCACCCAGCAGCTTGCCTCGGGAGATTTTTCTGCGCGCGTAAAAAGCCAAGCCTTAATGCGTGGAGATGAGCTAGGAGAGTTAAGCCGTGATTTTGACCGCATGGCGGAAAAGCTTGCCCGTCTTCAACAAGCCCAAGCGGCGCTAGTGCGCGATGTTTCACACGAATTGCGCTCGCCCTTGGCGAGATTGCAAGTAGCGCTTGGTTTGGCAGAACAACGTGATGACGGGCGCGCAAAGGCGGAACTTGCTCGCATTGACCAAGAAATTCACGTCCTAGACGAATTAGTTTCGCAACTACTGTCTGTGGCGCGCTTGGAAGCGAGTGATGAATCGCTGAGCCAGGAACAAATAGATCTTGCCGATTTAATTGCAACGGTTTGTACTGACGCGAGCTTCGAAGGCAACAAGCAAAACAAAATTGTGCATTGCGATGTAAAAGACGCGGCGATTGTGATGGGCGATAGGAGTCTATTGCGAAGCGCCGTCGAAAATATTGTCCGTAATGCTTTGCGACATACGCCCGAAGCGACGGAAGTTTTAACGACATTATCGGTTGAACAAAACACGGCGATTATTAGAATCAAAGATGCCGGGCCAGGTGTGCCGGCAGATAAAATTGCCGACTTATTTAAGCCTTTTGTCAGAGTGGAGTCTGCCCGCGATAGAGACAGCGGTGGATTTGGTTTGGGGTTAGCGATTGCGAGCGCCGCGATTCAACGCCACGAGGGCACAATTGAAGCCGGCAACCACCTGGACGGCGGATTAGAAGTCACCATTGTTTTGCCTGTCGCAACTTAACGGGTCTTATCATTGCCCGGGTGACAGGGTATCCTTCGCCCATGCAATTCTGTCCTCAGTGCCGTAAACCCTTAGAGATCTTTCCGTTAGGGGGTAGAGATCGCTTAGCTTGTCCTGATTACAAATGCGGATTTGTGTATTGGAATAATCCCATTCCCGTTGTCGCCGCGATTGTCGAACACGAAGACCACATTGTTTTGGTGCGCAATGTTGGGTGGCCGAAAACTTGGTATGGCCTGGTGACCGGTTTTTTGGAAGCAGGCGAGATGCCGGAAGACGGTGTGCTTCGTGAGGTAGAAGAAGAAATCGGCCTCAAGGCAACGATGCAATCATATCTCGGTATGTACGAGTTCTATCGTGCCAATCAATTACTCATCCATTACCACGTGACCGTTGAATCTAAAGACGTGACTATCCAGAAAAATGAGATTGCGGACTACAAATGGGTGCATATTGAGAAAGTGCAGCCGTGGACCGCCGGGACCGGCCGGGCGCTTCGCGATTGGCTAGCTTCTAGAGGTATTGAACGCGACCTGGTCGAGTTTGAGCAAGCAAATACTGAATCTGAATCGTAGCGGCTCGATTAGCCGCCTTGCGGCCCACAACACGCGTCATTTTCCTGACACGTCTTATTTGTCGAAGACGCCGACTTCGGCAGTGGCACCGGATCATAGCCGGAGCCACCCCACGGATGGCAGCGGGCCAGTCGACGCGCGCCTAAACTAACGCCTTTCAACAAACCATGGGTACTTATCGCTTCTAGGGTATATTCAGAGCAAGTCGGTAGGTAACGGCAACGCGGTCCGATGATTGGCGACAGTATCAGCTGATACGCCTTAATTAATAAAATGACGGGGAAGCTGATCGATTTGAACAATCGTTTTTTCAATGGGACCAAAGCTACGATTACGATTCTTGAGCACTTGTCAGCCGTGGACGGGCTGATTATTAAGGCGATGGATTAATAGCCGGCGAGGCTAGGCTTCGCTGGCCTGAGATTTACGCTTGAGCGCCCGCGCTTTGACGAATCGACGAGAGCAATAGTAGCAATCCACGACGTCGCTCGTTTCGAACGTTAGATAAACCAACGGATGGCCCAAAGCACCGCCGCCGCCATTACAGCCGACTGATTCCACGTCGTCCTTCACTTGCACGATTTCTCGGGTCTCCATTATCTATTATCCTGCCTGGAAAGGCCCTTCGTTTTTCGCATATTCGACGACTCTACAAAAAATAAATCCGCTTGCGTGATAGATCAGAATTCTTGTCCTATATTAAACAACAAATCATCAAGGTATGACAGGTTATCGGCGGCTAAATGCCTGAATTTGGCCCCTAACGTAGCAACGGAGACAGCAGTCTTAACAATTCGGGATCGAGTAAGTCATGAGCGATACGCATTTTACGGAGGATCATGTTTGGGTTCGGATGGACGGCGATGGCACCGCCACCGTCGGTATATCGGAATACGCCCAAGAACAGCTAGGAGATATCGTCTACATAGATCTTCCTGAAATCGGCGCAGAATCCAGTGTTGGCGAAGAGATTGCGCTCATTGAGTCGGTGAAATCGACCAGTGACG
>JBCCFA010000175.1:0-8546 GCA_039029975.1 Pseudomonadota bacterium | reverse complement strand
CGTCCATCACAAACAAACTGAGGTCTGGATTGAATTGTTGTGCGTAATGTTTCCAGTGATATAGTTGTTGAACGGGCCCGGAACCGGTCACGCCCAGATTGAGCACCTCTACGCGCGAACCCTGGTGCTGCGACAGAAGATTTTCTAATACCGATACAAAGTTATTTGAAAGTGAGACTTGAATCGCTTCCGTGAAAGAATCGCCAAGTACAACAATCCGATAGGTGTCTACAGGTTTTTCTAGCGTTATTTCTCGATTGCGTGTGGCGAGGCTATTGGTCGTAACGCGAGCGCGGTGTTCTTGAATATTGATCTGGTTCCGGTTAGGTCGAAGAACATAGCCAGTGTTTTGATCTGGCCAGCCAAGTTCTCGTTCCACCACTGGCAGGACTTGCCATAACGGCGAAATTTCGATGATTCGTAAAATGCCTTCAAAAATGACGACCGATATGCCGAGCCCCGTAACAAAAGCAATGATAACTGTGGGGCGGCGAATCATGGGTCAACTTTGCAAAGACGCTGCACGCTAGAATCGAAAATAAATGAAGGGGTTAGTGTTGTAGCTTGGCAACATGACTAACCACAAACACAAACCCGCCATCAAACCCCAAAAAAACGGCCGATTTAGGTGCCGACAAGTTTTCAGTGCGTGTCGTGATTGAAGGTACTTAGCCTCGAAATAGTGCAGCAACAGTAGTGCGAAACACCCAACTAAAATCCACGGCCACATTTCCGGCGCAGGCTCCCGTGGCAGTGAGAACATTGCGTTGTAGTAATCTATCGATTTCTCTAAAGATGGTGCGCGAAAAAGCACCCAAAGCAAAATCACAATGAAAAAATGTGGCAACCAAAGAATGAGTTTCAAAATGCTTGAGGTGAAATGATCGCCGACCGTAAACAATCGATGAAATCCAATATACAGTCCCCACCCAATTCCCCACAACACAAACGTGTGATCGGCCCCGTGCCACAAACCAGCCAAACCCATCACTAATAACAAAATGCCTGTCTGTCGCCCGCGGCCCCCTCGGTTCCCCCCCAAGGGAATGTAAAGATAGTCGCGAATCCATGTTGACAATGTTATGTGCCACCGTTGCCAGAATTCTCTGGGTGAATGACTCATATAGGGTGTTAGAAAGTTCCACGGTAAGCGGATACCAAGCAGATAAGCGCACCCGAGTGCGATATCTGAGTAGCCAGAAAAATCGAAATAGATTTGGAAGGTGAACAACCATGCACCAAGCCATGCGTCATAGGTAGTAGGATTCTGGAGAAAAAAAATGTCGTCGACTATTGGTGCCAAAGAGTCGGCAAATATGATCTTTTTCGTCAGACCAAGTAAACAAAGTCCCAAGCCAAAACTATACAGCCGGAGTTGTCTGGGGCGCCCTCGAAATAAGTTGATGACTTGCGGTAAGAGCTGTTGCGCTCTGACGATAGGCCCTGCAATGAGCTGCGGAAAAAAAATAACAAACAACGGGAAAGAGAGCTGACGTTGATGCTTTAAGGTTTGATCGCGAGCAGCGTCAACGTGAAAAGCGACAAGCTGAAAGGTGTAGAACGAAATACCCAGGGGCAGCACCGTATCGATATAAGAGGTACCATCCCCAATTCCGTCCCCAGAGAAATAAGCGCGGTATTTGATTGCCGCAAGCACCCCAATATTGCCAAGCACGGCTAATATCACGCGAGCCTTATCGTGTTTAACAGCAGCAAGTATCAACCAGTTGTAGGCAATTAAACAGGCAATAAGTGCGGTGTCTAACCATCCGGCGACAACATAAAAAACGACGCTCGCCGCCAGTAGCCAATACGCTGTAAATGCGTTTTTCCTGTTTATTAAGAAAACGTAACCGCAAAACACAGCGGCGAAGAATCCAAAGTAGGTAAGCGTATTGAAGTACATTATTCTATGTGTGGCGCGACCCGGCAGTGACTACTATTGTTCCGAGCCAAATGGCTTCGAGTTATGTGTTATTTACCGCTCAAGTCATTATTTACGATTGTCACATCTTTGACAAACGAGCGGCGGGTTTTCGTGATCGCGCGATAGAAAAACGTATAAACTACTGCCCCATGAGTTCCGAAGAGATTAAATTTGAACCTCTGCACGGTGATTTCGGCGCGCGGGTTGTTGGGATGACAATGGCGGAATCTATCCCGCGTGGTCTGGCGCAAAAGATAGAGGATGCATTAAACGAGTTCTCTTTGCTTGTTTTTCCTGAACAAGCAATCAATGATGCAATCCATTTTGCGCTTACTAAATCGCTCGGCGAACCGGAACCTAATCATCTTAGCGAAGGCGCTACCGGCGAAGTGAACTACTTTGGTACGATTGGCAACGTGATAGATGCCGATACCCAAAAAGGTAACGACGATGCCTTAACTAAGTATTTATCCGGTAACTACATGTGGCACACGGATTCCTCATTTCGAAAGGTGCCAAGCAAGTACTCAATTAATCACGCTTATGAGGTGCCAGGGGAGGGCGGCGATACCCTATTTGTCAGTACTCGCGCGGCCTATGAGCGTTTAAGCGAAGATAAAAAAAATGAAATCAATCGATTAACAGTGTTGCACGACTATGTCTTTTCCCGGTCACAGGTTGCATCTGTTAACCCTAACCATGCCGCTAACTTCATGCCCGTTCGTCATAAACTCGTCCAGACGAATCCGCGAAACGGAAAAAAGAATTTTTATGTAGGTTCTCATGCGCGTGGTATTTGTGAATATCCGGGCGTTGAAGCTCGACGTTTAATCGATGAGCTATTGAGCCTGTCGACGCGGGAACAGGATATCTACACGCATCATTGGGCGGTTGGCGACACTGTCATTTGGGACAACCGTTGTATTTTGCACCGCGGTTCGGGTTACGACGCCGATCGTTGGCGTCGATTAATGCGGCAAACTAGAGTCTCAGGCGAGGGTGCTAACTTAACGGAGTAGGGAAATAGGGAACGCCACGGTGGGGGCAGCGCGCCGATTTGATAATTCATTCGCTACTTCTAATCATGCTGATCCGTAACCTGGTCAGCAATTATCCATTTGATTACATCGTCTGCTATGTCAACGCGTAATGTCTTGAATCTTCGATGGGCGTCCACGGTGCCTCGCCAAAGCTCAATCCAGCAGCTCAGTAAATCTTCTCTATCCTGACCAGACAGGCCGTTAACTATTCTTAATGTCGATTGTTTCACGGTGACGGAGCTTTCATTGAGGGTTGGGATACGTAATACCTCGTCGTCCATGCCACGAAACATTTGCTCAAGAAATTCGGCACTGGCTATGTAATCGCCGTCTGTCGCGCCAATAAGCTCAGCGAGTTCTGCGTAATATTGCAAACCGATGAGCCGTGCAGATCGGCCTCCAAGTTGTTGCGCAGCTTTACTTCCAACGATTGCCGATAAAGTAGTAATGCCATTTTTAACATACGCTACCGCGTAGTTACGGTTTGCTTTCGCAAGACGTTCTTCAGACCAATTGCCCTGTGGTAAGTCCGGTTGTTCGTTAGCGTTAAATGGCGGCGGCCGTTCATCTTTGGCAAATTGCAAACGTTCCTCGTCGGATAGTTCGCGATCGAATTCCTTAAAGTAGCCGCAAAACCCAAACTCGCCGGTAACATCTTCGGATACGCACACGAAACCGAGTCGAGGGTTGTTGAGCGAGATGCCATTGCGCGCATACCACCCATTCAGGAAACCCCGTCCCGATTCCTTCGGCACACCACAGATCGTAGGCCCTGCAAACATCCAGCGCGGATAGCGAAAGCGCACCCAAGCTTTAGTGGAAGATTCTTCCGCATATTCAACCGGCACACCGCCTATTGAATTGGATAAAACGTGATAGCGTGCGCAGGCCACCGCATGAGGGAGATGTTCAAGTCCGAGTTTATTGAAGCTGGCTAGAAAATACTGATCGTGTTGTTGGCGAAACAGCCGATAAATCCATTCACCAGTAATTTCGGCACCGTATTCTGCGTTAACCGCTAACTGCAAGCCGAGAAAATAGGCGTGATGAATTCTCGCTTGCGCTTCAACTGCACTAGAGTCGCTCATTGATCGACGCCAATTTAGCGATTGGCCCTACGCATCATATAGTTTTGCATTTTTTTGCATGGCTTCTTCAAGATCTTCATTTGCATAGACGCGCGGCGCACCCGTTGGTACAGAAAGACCTCGCTGCACGGCGGGGCGGCTCTCAAGACGCTCGAACCAAGTGCTTAAGTTCGTCAGGTCAGACACATCTACGTTCGCCCAAATATACGCTCTTGCCCAGGGAAAAATGGCGATGTCAACAATCGAATAGTTGTCGCATATGTAGTCGCGTTCGCGAAGACGTTCATCAAGAATAACCAGCAAGCGGCGGGATTCCTTGATATAACGTTCTGTCGCGTATTCTTGAACGATGCCCTTTGGCGCCGCAATGCGTTGGAAAAACATTGCTTGACCCATCATTGGACCAACTGCGCTCATCTGAAACATCAGCCATTGCATGGCTTCGTATCTTTCCTGTTTCCCTTGCGGAAACAACTTGCCTTCTCGTTCGGCTAAGTAAAGCAAAATTGCACCTGATTCGGCCAATACGAAATCATTGTTTTCATGGTCTACGATAACGGGAATTCGACCGTTGGGGTTTAATGCCAGGAATGCCGGTGTCTTTTGTTCGTTTTCCGCAAAGCGAAGAAACTTGGTTTGATACTCAATGCCTAATTCTTCCAAGGCAATTGAAACCTTCCAACCATTAGCGGTTGGTGCCGTATAGAACGTGATTGACGACATTGGCATCGTCTCCTTTTTCGGAGTAGAGCGGCTATGTTAGCAAAAGTGCTTTGCTGAATTTCTTTTTACTCGCGAGGATTTTATCGTGGTAGCATCTCGGGACCTAACTGGGAGGGAGTAAAGATGGTTGCAAAAATTCGACGTGTCGTGTCTACCCATGATTCAAACGGAAGTTCGGTATTCTTATCTGATGACGATGCGGCAGCGGTAAAGGAAATGGAATCTATGCCGGGATTAGCCTTAACCGATCTGTGGGTGACTCATACAACGCCAGCGGATAATTCGGGCGATTCGGATCCCACACTGCGCGATATTGTCCTTGAACCCCCGGCGGGAGGTACCATTTTTCGTATCGTTGAATTTCCCCCGGATTCGGCTTGGAAGAATACTGCAGACGGGGCTGAAGCTTTCGAATCGATTGGTGCGGGACACGCTCAAGATGGGGGATCGGCAGATCCTATGATGCACAAAACATCGACAATAGATTACTTAGTCGTCATAAAAGGTGAGATCTGGGCAATCTTGGAAGACGATGAAAAATGCTTGCGCCAGGGTGACGTCATGATTCAGCGCGGAACCAATCATTCCTGGAGTGTGCGCACGGAAGAACCGTGTTTGCTGGCCGCAGTGTTGGTGAATGCTAATCCCGTTTAGGACCGACCCAAGACCGTTGTTCGAGGAGGGCGGTGCACTAGCTAATAGGCAGAGCCGCGGTCTGTTCACGAAATTGCGCGGTGACTTCCAGCCATTTTCGTACTTGAGTTTCCGGATCGGGGTTTAAAGTGATATCGGTCACCAAGGAAACCACATTTGCTCCCGCTTCGAAAACGGCCGCTGCGCGCTCCAGCTTTAATCCACCTATTGCAATGAGCGGAATCTCACCGACTAAAGATTTCCATTCCCGCACGCGGTCAACACCCTGCGGCGCAAACGGCATTTTTTTTAAGATTGTTTCGTAAACCGGCCCAAGGGCGATGTAGTCTGGTTGCAGCGCGAGCGCGCGCTGAAGCTCGCTGTGGTCATGCGTGCTAATGCCGAGCTTGATGTGATTTTTCCGAATGGCGGTCAGATCTGCGTCATCTAAATCTTCCTGACCTAAATGTACATAGTCACATTCAAGGTCGATTGCCAGTTGCCAATAGTCATTAACGATTAATTGGCAGTGATGCGCAGAACAAAAAGATTTGGCGCGGTCAATTTCTTGGCGTAATACCGCTTCGCCTTGATCTTTGACGCGAAGTTGTACGAGTTTAATGCCCAGTGGAACGAGCCGCTCTATCCACGCATAGCTATCGAAAATGGGGTAGAAAGGGTCAAGCGTGCTCAAGATAGAAATGCTTTGCCAATGACGGGCGTAGACGGGCTTGCCATATCGCTTTTTTCAATCGGCTCGGCCAAATAGGCTAGTCGACCTGCGATCACAGCATGTTCGAACGCGGACGCCATGACGACCGGATCCCCTGCTTTTGCCACCGCGGTGTTGAGTAACACGGCATCGATGCCTAACTCCATGGCTTGGGCTGCGTGGGATGGTAAGCCTAAGCCGGCATCAACAATCAACGGCACCTCAGGGTAGTGGGCCCTTAAGGTTCTTATGCCATAAGGATTATTAAGGCCTTGGGCAGAACCGATGGGTGAACCCCAAGGCATTAATACCTGGCAGCCAGCCGCTAGGAGTTTGTCAGCAAGCACCAAGTCTTCAGTGCAGTAGGGGAACACCTTAAATCCTTCTTCCGACAGAATTCGCGCGGCGTCTACCAATTGAAAAATATCAGGTTGCAAGGTATCGGCATTGCCGATCACTTCGAGTTTTAACCAGGTTGTGTCGAAGACTTCGCGCGCCATATGCGCTGTTGTCACGGCCTCTTTGACAGAATAGCAAGCGGCAGTATTCGGCAGCACCTTGACGTTGAGCGCTTTGATTAGCTGCCAGAAATTTTGGCCGGCGCCGCTTGCACCGGCTTCGCGTCGCAACGACACAGTAACTACTTCTGTGCTTGAAGCCTTCACGGATTCGGCAAGCTGCGCAGGCGATGGGTACTGTGCCGTGCCCAACAAAAGCCGGCTCTGCAGTTCAACGCCGTAAAGTTCGAATTTGTCTGTCGACGGCGCGCTCATTTATCCCCCCGAAATTGGGGCGACAATTTCAATGCGATCGCCCGTTTTAATTTTCGTAGTGTCGCGTGAGGACCGACACACGAATTCGCCGTTGACCGCGGTGGCTATTTTTTGCTGTTCATAGCCGCATTCCTGCAATATCTCTGCCAGAACCTCCGAGTCGACGCTTAAATCTTCGCCGTTTACCGTTATGCGCATTCTTTTAGTTCCGCAAAAATGGCGTCGTCTTGCAGTGCACCCGCCACCTGTTTTGCCATTGCCGGGCTCAATAAGAAACCGTGTCTGAACATCCCGTTTACGTATAGGTTTTCCCCTTTGCGAACGACAGCCGGTAGGTTGTCTGGAAATGCCGGGCGAACATCAACGCCGGTCTCAATAATTTCCGCCTCTCCTAGGGCCGGGTGAATTGCGTACGCCGCACTCAACAATTCCAACATTGATCGCGCGCTAATTCGAGCGCGTTCATCGTTTTCTATCATCGTTGCGCCAATCATCATGTCGCCGTTTTCTCGAGGCACGAGATAAAGTGGGAATCGCGGGTGCACCAAGCGAATTGCTCGCTGGAATCGGATTTCCTCGGAATGAAGGATTAACATTTCTCCTTTCACGCCGCGCAGCGTATCGAGTTCATTGCGAGCAGCAAACCCCCGACAATCTACAACGCGCGCATCGGGGAAATCGGCGCTTGACACTGCTTCGTTGAAAAAAACTTTAGCGCCATCGGTGATGATTGATTCGAGCAAGTCGTGGAGAACCATTCTTGGGTCCAAATGCGCTTCGTCTTTAAAAAATAGTCCGCGCTGAAAGCGCCCGGCTAAGTCGGGTTCTAAGTGCGCGATAGTTTCGTTATCCACGAGTCCATGATTTTGCGTTAAACGAGCAAATCGGTCTAAATCTCTTTTGTCTCGTTGCATAGACAACACTAGACTGCCGTTTTGTTTGACCCCATCAACGTGTTTTGCCCACCAGCTTGCGGCATTTGCGCCCAGGTCAACTACCGCTTGTTCGGCACTTTCGCGTTCGCACCATGGCGCCAACATGCCGCCGGCGAACCAAGAACACGAGTCGCCACCAAGTTTGGACGCCCGATCGTATATCTCAACAGAAAACCCATGATCCAATAGTTCGCGCGCGCAAGTGAGACCCGCGACGCCGGCACCAATGATTTTTATGTTCATGTTGCCAGCGCCTCGTGCGCATAAAAATGATGAACGGGCCCGTGCCCTCGACCCAATGCCAAGGCATCGGCGTGCGCAATCGCATTGTGCACATAGGCATGCGCGCTTCGTACTGCTTCAATGAGATCCTTTCCATCGGCGAGGCATGCGGCGATTGCCGCGGATAAGGTGCAGCCGGTGCCGTGCGTATTTTTTGAGTTGATGCGCGTAGCGCTCAGCTGAGTGATAGCATTGGTCACTAAAATATCGACACATTCAGTGCCACTAGCGTGTCCGCCTTTGAGTAACACAGCGGTTGCCCCAAGTCGCTGAATGCTTCGCGCTTGTTCTATCATCTCTTCGTCAGTTTGCGCTGGCAGGCAATCTAGAAGTTTCGCTGCCTCAGGCAAATTTGGGGTGATTAGAGTCGCGCGCGGCAGTAATTCATCTCGCAGTAATGTCTCGGCGCTTGCGTCTAATAATTCGCTACCCG
>JBCCFA010000174.1:0-8598 GCA_039029975.1 Pseudomonadota bacterium | reverse complement strand
TACCGGTAGCGATTCCTAATTTAATATCGGTAATGAAGGCAGCCGTTAGCAAAATGCCATCTAAAAAATTATGGAAGGTATCTCCTATCACAATCAACGACCCTGCGGAATTCGCCCCACGGTCTTCATCTGCCAACCCAATATGATTCCCTAATTGATCTTCATGTTGATGGGCGTGGCGCCAAATTAGCCCTTTTTCGAGTACGAAAAACACCATAATGCCAAACAATGCGGTCGCCATAAGCGTCTCAGCGTTAAGCGTTTCGGACGCATTCAGCGCGCTCGGTAACAGATGTAAAAATGCTGTACCGAGCAACACGCCAGTCGCAAAACTAACTAGACCGGCGAGGGTGCGTTTTCGAAAATTTGCTGGCAGCAGTAGATACAGGCCTGCAGCCGCCACACTCAATACGCTGCCAAGTACGCTAAAGGCGATTATCCAAGTAAAAACGGTCACTGGTCTTTGGTTTAGGAGAGGATTGAGCTACTGAAGGGTTCTATCATAACATCGTCTAAGGACGCGCATTGGTAATTACCCAATTGAACGCATTCGTTGGGTTAAGAATATCCCATCTTAAGATTCTTCAACCGACACGGGCGCACCACGACTAATATTCAAGGCTTCTATCGCACTTTGCTCGGCGCAAGCTATCTCCAGCACCCCCGCTGAATTTACAAGACAAAGCAGATCACCTGGCGAAACGTCGCCGTAGGTTCTCGACATTGAAAGCGTGTGGCCGCCCGCTAGCACGACGGGAGAATCAAATGATTCAAGTAATGATTCATCGATATTCGTAATCAAATTACCAAAATTATCAGAGGTAATAACCACACCTTGCACCTTGCTACCAATCACCTCCGGCGGTTCAACTAAAGAAGGGATGTAATCCTCCGTTGTCTCTCCTAGCTCGGCGATTGATATTGCGCCACTCGCGATGTCGGCGGCGAGTGGCGAGAACAGATCACGACCATGGAACGTCGCGCTAACTTGTTTTAAAGAAGATTTACTCAGGGATTTTTCCGAAACTCGGATGACGGTAGCGTCGAAAGTTTCAATGATCTCGGCTAGCAGTCCGTTATCGGGTCCAACAAACACATGACCTTCGGCTAGTACAGCTAACACCGAACGATCTGTACCTACCCCCGGATCGACAACGGCTAAATGTACTGTGCCGGTCGGAAAATAGTTGAACGAGCGGCGTAGCCAAAAACCGGCTTCGGCCGGCCAGTGCACTAATATCTCATGGTTCAAATCGATAATTTTCAAAGACGATTCACGGGCCAGCATGACTCCCTTCATCGTGCCAATAAATGAGCCACGGTGGCCGAAGTCAGTCGTTAATGTGATAACCCCACTAGGCTTAAACTGAATTGTCATAGCCGTTTTCTCCCGCTAAATGTTAAACAACGTCAAGTCGTTCTAACTCGTCAGGCTTATTCGTTTCGGTACCAGCTCGCGTCGCGTTTTTCGATAAAGCTAGTGAAGCCCTCGAGCGCTTCTTGAGTTTGCCGCGTCTCGGCGTGCACTTTAACAAGCTGCTTGAATAACTCGTCATTCAAACTTTCTCCGGCATGCTTCGCCCAATGCTTCGACGCTTTCATCGCCATCGGTCCGTTTTGCAAAATATTATCGACAATTAGCGCAGCCTTTGCCTCTAATGCGCCACACGGCACAACCTCATGCACTAGACCAATATCTTTGGCTTTGTGCGCATCGAATCGCTCGCAAGTTAGGGCGAATCGTCGCACATTACGGACACCAATGGCCGCATTTAGCTGCGGAAAGATAATACTCGCAATCGCGCCCCACCTGGCCTCACTGATAGAAAAAAACGCATCCTCGCTGGCAAGCACGATATCGCACGCGCAGGCGATGCCCGTGCCGCCGCCAATACAGGCGCCGTGTATCAACGCGATCGTCGGAATGGGGAAGGCGTCCAAGTCTCGGACAAGACTCGCCGTTCTCAAAGAGGTTGCGATATTTTCGTCTGGGGCCATTTTGCCAATCTCTCGCAGCCACTTTAAATCAGCGCCCGCCTGAAAATTAGGACCATTACCGCTGATTAGCACCACGCGTAAGTCCTCGTTCATGGCGAGCTCGGCAAATGTCTCCGCAAGCGCGGAGACTAATTCAGCATTGTAAGCATTGTTGACCGCCGGTCGATTTAAGCTGACGCGGGCAACACCCCTATCGTCGTGTGAAACTTCAACCACATTTGCAGTGCTTTTCGTCATCGATCCCCTCAATGTTCAAATCAGACGATTTATGAAACTTATCGATTTAACGACAGATGCTTTCGAACCCTGCCGCCAAGAACGGCACCATCTTCTCATGAATTGTGGCTAAATCCGTTGCCTTGCATTGGCCATTCGATAATTTATCGATTCGACCTGTTTCCGCGAAAGTCACCGTCATAGAACCCAGCAAAAAATGAAAGCCCCAGTAAATATTTTTGGCGTCGCTGTTCGGCAGTACGGTTTGCATGTTTTTAACGAAAACCTCGGCAACCGGGTCAAACTGTGCACTCATGACAATGTTTGTCCAGCGCGGAGAATTGGCGATTTGCGCAATCAGACGAGCATAACTTTTCCAGCCGCCGCCAAGCAGGCTGCGTTCCAAAAATGGCCGTGTAAATGCATCAATAATCGAGCCGACCGTTTGCGACCCTTTGTTGGCCTCCAGCAGCGCCATACGTGCCGCATTGATATCGGCAGCGCGCCGCTCCACTACTTGGCAGAATAACGCTTCTTTTGTGCCGAAATGGTAGTTCACCAGCGCCAATTCGACGTCTGCGTGCCGGGTGATAGCACGGATAGAGACTCCGTCGTAGCCACTGTCGGCAAACAAGGCTTCCGCAGCGTCTAGGATTTTCCCTGCAGTACTAGTTGACTCTACCATGGCGATTTTACGCGTCTGTGAGGATTAAACTTGTTGATTAAAAATATAGTTTGCGTTAATTTGAACGTTCGTTCAAATATAGATTTTCGACGACGAGGAGCCTACCCGCATGTCATCTTATCTTTGTGGCCTCGATATTGGAGGGACATTCACCGATTGTGTATTAATTGACGATATCGGTAATTTAACCATTGCGAAAGCCCCCTCCACCCCCAGTAATTTTGCCGATGGCGTGCTGGAAGCCGTTTCTCGAGCAGCAAAAAAAATAGATCTGCCAGTCCCCGAATTACTGTCGAAAATTACCACCTTAGCGCATGGCACGACGGTTGGAACGAATGCGGTTATTCAGCGCCGCGGGGCCAAAGTCGGACTGATCACGACGAAAGGCCACAACGATGTTATCCACATTATGCGGGGATCGCGCGGTTTAAGCGGTCAAGATATTAAGCTCATCGTGCACATCCCTGAAAGCAGCAAACCCGACCCACTTGTGCCGAAGAAACTCATACGCGGCGTATCAGAACGTGTTGATTGTTTCGGCGAAGTCGTGGTTGAACTTAACGAAGATGAAGCGCGCGCAGCGATTACAGCACTTCGAGATGCCGGTTGTGAAGCTTTGGCAATCTGCTTCCTCTGGAGTTTTTTACGACCCGAGCATGAGCGCCGTGTAAAGGCACTTGCGCAAGAAATTGCCCCCCAGATGTACGTCACCTGCTCTACTGAGTTAGCGCCTAAATGGGGCGAGTATGAACGCACAACCGCTGTTGCGCTAAACGCATACGTTGGTCCGACCACGGTAGGTTACGTTACGCGTTTGGATGGCCAGCTAAAACAAATGGGTTACCAACCACCTTTACAAATTACGCAATGTGCAGGCGGCACGATTTCGGTACCCACTGCCCAGCAAGCGCCGTTACTGACGCTAGATTCCGGTCCTGTTTCCGGGGTCACCGGATCTGTCTATCTCGGCGACGTGATGGGACATCGCAATGTGATTACGACCGACTTAGGCGGCACTTCTTTCGATGTGGGCGTGATATACGATGGACAACCGATTGTCTCCTACCGCAGTATTGTTCAGCAATACGAGTATTTTTTACCCAAAGTCGATGTTCAAACCCTCGGTACTGGCGGTGGCAGCAAAGTATGGATCGATCAGACAACAGGCGCATTGCGCGTCGGCCCGGATAGCGCCGGTGCCGATCCAGGTCCCGTGTGCTACGGACGAGGCGGCACAGTACCTACCACCACTGATGCCGATTTAGTCCTCGGTTATTTGGATCCAGATAATTTTGCGGGCGGTTCCATGCAACTCGACAAGGAGGCGGCAGAGGCGGCTTTGTTGCCCCTGGCTCAACAACTCGGGATGGATCTGCTGGAGCTAGCAAGCGGCGTCGCTAAAATCGCTGAATTTCAGATGGCAGATCTCATTCGTAAGGTGACCGTGCAAAAAGGCTTGGACCCGCGCGATTTTGTTGTATTCGCATTCGGCGGCGCAGGTCCAGTGCATATGGGCGTGGCGGCGCGCGAACTTGGTGTGCAAAAAGTCATCGTCCCACAGGGAGATACGGCCGCAGTTTGGTGTGCTTTCGGCGCAGCGTCTGCAGATATTTTGCACGTTAACGAGCAAGTGCACATTATGTCCAGCCCGTTCGATTTCACCGAAGTGAATACAATATTAAAGGAACTCGGAGAGACTGGTCGCGCACAGCTAAACGAAGATGGTATCGATGAGGCTGCGCAAACCCTCGCATTCACCGTCGATATGCGACATCGAGGCCAAATTAACGAGGTTGAAGTGACACTCGATTCGGATCAAATTGAAGCTTCGCACGAGGAAAATTTACGCGCACAATTTGTCGAACGATACGAACGCTTGTACGGGCACGGCGCTGCCTTAGCTGGGGCGCGGCTTGAGATGGTGACATTCCGTTGTCGAGCCAGCGCTAAATCTGTGAAGCCTGAACTTGTCACTGCACAGACGCTGACCGATGCCATTGATGCAAACGCTCAAACGAGCACCCGAGACATCTATTGGGCTGAACATAAATCTAAATCACCGACACCTATCTATAACGGCTATTTGCTGAAACCCGGGAACCAACTGTTGGGACCATGCGTCGTTGAAACAACGACTACTTCAGTGGTTGTTCACCCAGGTCAAAGCATCGAAGTAGATGCTCTCGGTAATTTTTCCATCGACCCCGATCACTCAGATTCATAAGGACTAGACCTATGCCTCGAATCAGCCAAACTAACGGTATTGACTTTAACGGCGTAGAACATCCCTACGTCCCCCCCAAAGAGCTCACTATTTCACCCAAGCTCGCATTACACAAAACGTGGGAGCACGACATTGATCCTGTGACCTACGAAGTCGTGCGCCACAACCTGTGGCAAATTAACGAAGAACACGGTTCCACCATTCAAAGAATATCCGGGTCTCCGGTCGCCATGTATGCGCTGGATTTGAACCCGTCTTTACTAACCGAAGATGCTGAGTTTGTGTACTTCGGCCCCTACATGCAATACATGTCCGGCGTTACTGACACACAGGTGAAGTGGACATTGGAGAATCGAAGCGACAATCCGGGAATTAACGAGGGAGATATGTTTATTGCCAACGATCCCTGGGTCGGTGCGGCGCATCAACAGGATGTCATGCTGTTATGTCCTGTATTCTGGGAAGGGGAACTTTTTTGCTGGGTAACCAATTGCTTACATCAATATGATATCGGCGGCATCACGCCCGGTAGTTTCTGCCCTTCGGCCGAGTCCGTGTATGACGAAGGTATTTTGCTCCCTCCGCTTAAAATCATCGAAAACTACGAAATCCGCAAAGATATTGAGGCAGTTTATTTGCGATCTTCTCGCAAACCGCAGTTAGTCGCGCTTGATTTTCGTGCACAAATGGCCGGCAACAATACCGCTAGAGAACGTGTCTTAGATCTGGTCAAGCGTTACGGTGCCGCAACCGTTAAAGGCGTGATGAAGCGCGTCATAGAAAACTCGGAGAAATCGTTCCTTGACAAAATGTCGCGCCTGCCCGACGGCGAATGGCATGACAGGACCTACATAGAGGCTTGCCGTCCTGGCGATAGACGCACGCATAAAGCAATGATCGGCCTGCGCAAGGAAGGCAATAAGCTTACGTTTTTTAATGACGGCTCGGCGCAGCAAGATGGCGCGATGAACGCCACCTATTCCGGATGGCGCGGTTCAATTATGGTCGCTGTCAACGAATTACTCTGCTGGGATCAGTATTTCGCCTGCGGCGGTGCCTTGCGACATATCGAATTCGATCCGACACCTGGCACTTTTAATTGCGCCAACTTTCCTGCGTCCGTATCCACTGCACCAATTCAATCGATGGAGATATCGCTTTACCCAACTTACAACGTATTATCGAAAATGCTCTACCCCGATGCCGAACTGCGCAAAGACATCATGTGTATTGGTGGTACTAGCCAATGGCCGGCAACCTTGTTCCGCGGTACCGATCAATGGGGCGAGAAATACGGTTATCTTTTGATCGATCCCATTGGTGGCGCGATAGGTGCCTTTTCAATGGCGGATGGCATTAATACGGGTGGCCAATCTAGAACACCAATTTGTCAATTACCGAACATCGAACACACTGAACAGAACTTTCCAATCTTGTTCTTGTACCGCAAAGAGCTGCCGGATTCTGGTGGCGCCGGTCAGTATCGCGGTGGCCTCTCTGCTGAGAGTTGCTTTATTCCACATAACACGGACGTTATCACTCAAGACACATTGTCGTCTGGCAACGCCACCCCAACCTCTCCCGGGATAATGGGTGGTTACCCATCCACGACTAACGGCTACACATTTATTAAAAACTCTAACATCGAATCTCACATATCCAGCGCTGTGATGCCTGAAGATGCAAGTGAGGTTGTTGGCGAGGAAGTCACGTTACAGCTCCGAGAAGAAAACTTCACCCAACATCGCAGCGACGTGTACGCGGTCCGCTGGACCGGCGGTGGCGGATTTGGTGACCCCCTCGATCGATCCGCAGAGGATATTAATAGTGACTTAGATAATTTAGCCGTGACCGAAGAAGCCGCCTTATCAATTTACGGCGCCGTTGTAGAAAATGGTGTGGTTAATGAAGAAAAGACCGTCGCCCAACGCCAGTCGATTCGCCAAGCGCGACTCGACCGTCACAAGTTGCCATCCACGATTAGAAAAGGTGAAGTACAATTTGAAATTAGTCCCGCATTAAATGTGCAACGCGATAAGGACGGCAGTTATTGGGCATGCGCCAAATGCTCAACCGATCTTGGCCCCACGGATCAAGCCTATAAAACGGGTTGCATACGCGAGGATCACCCCGTTTCAAGCGCCAATCCTTTGATCGGCGCGCCGGAGCGATTTATCGATGATAAAGTATCCTTTCGCCAGTTCTATTGCCCCGGATGTGGGACTTTAGTAGAAAACGAAATTGCCGTTGATATTGACGACATTCTTAGCGATATAATCATCGCGGACGGGTGATACCCATGATCTTCAGGGCAGGACAATGTTCAGCAAATTCCTTCTTTGTTTGGCAATTATTGGCGCAAGCGCTGCTAGCAACGTTCGCGCTATCGAATACCAACAAGTGCTTACCTGGTTAAAGGAACACCAATCGTCCCCGACAGATGGATTAGCGCCAGCAAATTACGGGCAAAACAAGCTCGCTGACCTAGGTAAATATCTACCTCCAGGATATCTCGAAGAGTTCGATTTTGCGGAATTGGACGTTGAGCTAACAACAACTAAAAACTATATCGCACACCCTGTATATCTAAGCGCGACCGAAAGATTCGCAGGCCAAGCAAGCATTGATAAAAACGGGAATCTAAAAAACTATACCGCCGGCCAACCCTTCTCGTACGAGCAAATCATGAACACGGATGAAATCGTTGCCGGATTTATGGTGGCGTGGAACCAGATTCACCGCTGGCAAAACATGGGGTACCGCAACGAAGCGATTCTTAGCTACATAGAACCCAGTCCGAACGGAAACGGTCAATTACTTGATGGGATGCTGGGCGGGGGAAACGTTACCCGCCATTTATCCATGTTCTATCATCGCGTCTATCTTTCAAAACTAGCTACTCAGGCGGATAACAATTATCGATTGGATGTTGACGACAGTGATCATTTGTTTTTCAAGGAATATATCGAAATGTTGTCGCCATTCGATATTGCCGGACTAAAAATTGTTGTTGAAAGACCAATCGACCAATCCCTAGGCGATCAAGTTAATTCTTACCTACCCTCTGAACGGCGCGTTCGCCGTTTGTCCGCTAAAGAAAGGTCGGATTCATGGCTAGGTACAAACTGGACGCTTGATGATTTCGAGGGTTTCTCCGGATTAGTGATGGATAACGATTGGCGATTTATAGGAGAGAAAGTCACCTTACATGTAGCGAGCTCGAAACACGAGAAACCAAAATTCTACGGCCCAAACAGCACCCTACCGTTCGACCTATGGCAACTCCGTGCTTGCTATGTGGTTGAAGCAATCCCGCGATGGAACGGTCATCCTTATGGCCGTCGATTGTTATTTATCGATCAGCAAACCTTTTCGGTAGTCATGAATTTGGTTTTTGACCGTAATGATCAACTATTGAAGATCATGACAACGGCATATCAATACAGTGATGATATTGAATCGCCGCCCGTGGAAC
>JBCCFA010000173.1:0-8606 GCA_039029975.1 Pseudomonadota bacterium | reverse complement strand
TTTATGTTTTCAATGGTGCAGCGACCTAGACCAGTTGTTTGCAGAATGCCGCCGCGTGTTGGCACCGAATGGCTTGTTCATTTTTTCTTCCCTCGGTCCCGATACATTGCGAGAACTGAAAGCGGCCTACCAATCTTGCGATGATTCACCGCATGTCCACGACTTTATCGACATGCATGATGTCGGTGACGCGTTGATACGCGCCGGTTTCGCCGCGCCCGTTTTACAAACCGATCACATCACCATGAGTTATCAAAAACTTAACCAGCTGTTTAAAGATCTCCGCGGCATCGGCGCGACGAATAAATCACCAAATCGTAAGCGCTCTATATCGGCGAAGGCGGTGTACAAAAGCGTGGAGCAATATTACGAACGCCTTAGAAGCAACGAATTATTACCAGCGACGTACGAGGTGGTTTATGCACACGCGTTTTCACCAACAGGGCGAGACCCGGTGCAGGATGGTTCTTCGGTCGTCAGTTTTCCCCTGAGTGAATTAAAACGCCGATGACTAATACCTTGTCAAAGTCTCGAGATGCTCTCGCAGTTTTCGTTACCGGTACGGATACCGATTGTGGGAAAACCTTGGTCGCTAGCAGCGTAGTGCATGGCATCGCTCAGCTCGACTATAAGGTTGTTGGCATGAAGCCGGTGGCGAGCGGCTCAACACGTAACGGGGCAAGCTTAGTTAACGACGATGTAGAGCAGTTGAAACGTTACGCTAATGTGATACTGCCTGCCGCAACGATAAACCCCTATATTTTTGAACCGCCGATATCACCGCATTTTGCCGCAGAGCAGGTTCAGGTCGATATCGATATAGCGACCATCTCGAACGCCTATAACGATTGCTGTGAGGTGGCCGATATAGTCGTGGTGGAAGGCGCCGGCGGGTGGCATGTGCCGCTGACGCCAGCTGCGGATATTGCCGCGCTGGTCGCTAAGCTCGATATTCCGGTTGTGTTGGTTTGCGGCTTACGGCTTGGCTGCATAAATCATGCGGTGCTGTCTGCCAATGCCATTCTTGCAAGCAACTGCCGCTTGGTAGGTTGGGTCGCGAATTTGGTCGATAAAGATTACGCGAACGTATCGGGTACAATCGAGAGTATCCGGCGTCAGGTATCAGCACCGTTGCTCGGCAGTTTCGCTTGGCAGGCGCGGCCTAACGCCGCTGAATTATCGGAGGAAATTGATCTAAATCTACTGTTATCCAGTATAAAGTAAACATGATTACCGAATTTGACAGCAAGACACCTTCAACGCGACATTGGCTGATTCGACCCAACCGATCGATGACATGGCACGAGGCAAAATTCTTTATCGCCGGGGTAACGCTAGCCAGTCTTACAATCGGTCTGTATTTCCTCTACTTGGGTTATCCCTTGGTCCTGCCATTTTCGGGCTTAGAGGCGTTGGCCGTCGCTGCGGCTTTCTATATCGTTCTGCGCGAGGGCGAACATACCGAAGTGGTTACAATCGCGGATCAAACTGTGACCATTGAGAAAGGTAAGCGAAAACCGGACACGCGTTACGAATTCGACCGTACGTGGGCGAATGTCATTTTAAAGAAATCCCCCAATCGCTGGTATCCAAGTAAATTGCTAATCGGATCGCACGGCAAGTATCTCGAAATTGGTCAATTTCTGGCAGAGGGAGAGCGCCAATCGCTCGCCGCCATGCTGATTAACGCCGTGAAAAAAAACCGGTAGAATATTGGGGTTTATCCGAGCAGAAAGATTTTCGCCGTCGCCTGAGGGGTGGTAACTGGTCACAGCGAACAACATCATATATTTAATCTGTGGGCTCAAGTCATACCATTAGCTCATAGTAGCGAAGTAAGTTTGAGTATGTAATCGCATGAATTTTACGAGCAAAGCTCATCGCCTATGGTGCCGCGCCCTGGCAACAATAACAGGCGCCTTACCTTTTACCGCGTCCGCAGAGTGGGGCTTGAATCTGCCGCGTGGCGTTACGCCTTTCAGCAACACAGTTTACGACCTGCATATGATGGTTTTGTGGATTTGTGTGGCTATCGGAGTCGTTGTCTTCGGCGCGATGTTCTACGCCATGTGGAAGTTTCGAAAATCTCAGGGCGCTGTTGCTGCGAATTGGCACGAAAGCACGATAGTTGAAGTGATCTGGACGACATTACCGCTAGTGATACTCATCGTCGTGGCGGTGCCGGCTACTAAAGCGTTGATCATGATGGAAGATGTAGCGCATGCCGACATGACCATCAAAGTAACGGGTTATCAGTGGAAATGGCATTACGACTATGTCGACCATGAAGGCGTCGATTTTTTCTCGACAATTTCTCAGGACTCAAACGAGGCGCGACGTAAAGGGTCTGGTATCGACCCCACAACGGTGCAAAATTATCTGTTGGATGTCGATAAACGATTGATTGTGCCAACAAATACGAAGATAAGATTTTTGACGACGGCTGCAGATGTGATTCATGCGTGGTGGGTACCGGCCCTTGGGTGGAAACGAGACGCCATCCCGGGCTATATCAATGAATCGTGGGCCTATATTCAAGAAGAAGGTGTGTATCGCGGCCAGTGCGCAGAACTTTGTGGTAGAGACCACGGTTTTATGCCGGTTGTCGTAGAAGCGGTTTCCCCAGAGCAATTTAGCACCTGGGTCGCAGAACAAAACACCGAATAAGTATATTTAAGAATTGAGTTATTAGCAGAATTTCGAACGAGGAAATACCGATGAGTGAGGCAACTGTCCACCACGACGATCACCACGACCACCATCCAACCGGCATGAAGAAGTGGTTATTTACCACTAACCACAAAGACATCGGCACTATGTATTTAGTGTTCTCACTGATCATGTTTCTGATTGGTGGCGCGATGGCCATGATTATTCGGCTGGAGCTCTTTCAGCCAGGCATTCAGTGGGTGGATCCCCAGTTTTTCAATTCCATGACAACCATGCATGCGCTGGTAATGATTTTTGGCGCGGTGATGCCGGCGTGGACGGGCTTCGCCAACTGGATGATTCCGATGATGATCGGCGCGCCCGACATGGCGTTGCCAAGATTGAATAACTGGAGTTTCTGGATTCTCCCGTTTGCATTTACGCTATTGCTCGGTACCTTATTCATGCCCGGCGGCGCTCCGGCTGGGGGTTGGACAATGTACCCACCGCTGGTTCTGCAAACCGGCGACGCCTTTCCGTTTCTAATTTTCGCCGTACACTTCATGGGCGCGTCATCAATAGCCGGCGCAATCAATATCATTGCAACGGTTTTCAATATGCGTGCACCCGGCATGACGTTGATGAAATTACCCTTGTTCGTGTGGACTTGGATCATCACCGCTTTCTTATTAATCGCGTCAATTCCCGTTCTCGCGGGGGCAGTGACCATGCTGCTTACCGATAAATTCTTCGGCACGGCCTTTTTTAGTGCTGCGGGCGGCGGCGATCCCGTGATGTTTCAACATATTTTCTGGTTTTTCGGTCATCCAGAAGTTTATATCTTGATACTACCAGCCTTTGGTATTGCCTCGGCGATTATCCCCACGTTCGCGCGCAAACCTTTGTTCGGCTACACCTCAATGGTCTACGCGTCGGCATCTATCGCGTTCCTGTCGTTCATCGTTTGGGCGCACCACATGTTCACTGTGGGTATGCCGCTAGCCGGTGAATTATTTTTCATGTACACCACGGTGTTAATTGCGGTGCCCACCGGAGTTAAAGTTTTTAATTGGGTAGCCACCATGTGGCAAAGCTCTATGACCTTCGAAACACCGATGTTGTTCGCGCTAGGCTTCGTGATTTTATTCACGATCGGCGGGTTCTCCGGATTGATGCTGGGTGTTACCCCCGTTGATTTTCAATACCACGACACTTATTTCGTCGTCGCTCACTTCCACTACGTACTAGTAACGGGTGCGATATTTGCCATTATGGCGGGCACCTATTTTTGGTTACCGAAATGGACCGGTAACATGTACGACGAAAAACTTGGCAAGATTCATTTCTGGGTATCCACAATCTCGGTCAACGTGCTGTTCTTTCCGCAGCACTTCCTTGGCTTAGCCGGTATGCCACGCCGTATTCCGGACTATGCTGTTCAGTTCGCTGAGTTCAATGCTATCTCTAGTATTGGCGGCTTTGTGTTTGGTGCCTCGCAGCTGATGTTTGTCTATATTATTTGGAAATGTGCTAGAGGCGGTGAAAAGGCCACTGATAGGGTTTGGGAAGGGGCCAAAGGTTTGGAATTTACCCTGTCGTCTCCACCGCCGTATCACAGTTTCAACGAACCGCCACCACCAGCTTCGATTGAGGGAGGCATGCGTTAAGGGCGGTGTGCTCTTTTGAACGAGAAGCGCCATGGCGAACCAAGTAGAACAAAATGCACAGCGTCGGAAAAAAGCGGTGCGAACTGCGGCAATTCTCGGTGCCTTGGTGATTGGCTACTACGTTGTTTTTATTTTGAGTCATATTAAGTAGTCCTGATGCTATTTGACTTGCGACGAAACTGATGTCGAAACAAACAGAGCGAAGGGACTTAGACGATCGCCCACGCCCAGCGGCAAACAATAATTTGGTCGCTGCTTTGGTTGTGCTAACGGTCGCGATGTTTGGCTTCGGCTATGCACTGGTACCGCTTTACGATGTATTTTGTGAAATAACGGGCCTTGGTGGTAAAACAGGACGCTTATCTGCCGAAGTTGCGGAACAGACGGTTGCCGATGTTAACCGCACCGTGACCGTTGAATTCATCACCAATGTGAATGCGGCTTTACCCTGGCATTTTAGACCGAAGGTAGCCAAGGTGAATGTGAATCCCGGCAAGGAGACGCTGGTGTATTTTGAAGCAGTGAACAACGAAGCTTACGAGATTGTAGGGCATGCGGTACCGAGCGTTGCACCAAACTCGATGGCGAAATATTTAAATAAAACGGAATGCTTTTGTTTTACCCAACAAGTACTCGCCGCAGGCGAAACAAAAGACATGCCAGTGCGGTTTGTGGTTGACCCGAAATTACCAAACCACATCCGAACGTTAACCCTGGCTTATACTTTTTTCGAGGCGCAAGAGAACGCTTCCGCAGCGGAAAAAGAAAAAAACAAGGTTGGTTCGCCTAAATCTTAATTTGAAATACGTCTAACTAAACGAAAGATGCAGAGAGCACAGAATTATGTCTGACGCACACCCAAATTATTACGTTCCGGAACCCAGTCATTATCCGGTCACTTTGACCATATCGATCTTTTTGATGTTTGTCGGGGGGGCCACATTACTAAATGGCGGTAGCCTTGGGCCGGCCATTTTGGGGCTTGGCACCATCGGGTTTGTCATGGTGCTTTTCGGTTGGTTTGGCGCGGTGATTAGAGAAAGCGAATCCGGCCTCTACAAAGAACCAGAAGACATTAGCTTTCGCATGGGCATGATGTGGTTCATTTTCTCGGAGGTCATGTTCTTCGCCGCATTTTTTGGCGCGCTGTATTACGCCAGAATTTATTCAGTGCCGTGGATCGGTGGTGAGGGTGCGGGTGGTGCGACCAACGAATTTTTGTGGCCGGAATTTGCAGCTACTTGGCCGCTTCTGCAAGTACCTTCCGAATACGCATTCCAAGAAGCTAAAGACGTGATCGGTGCTTGGGGCATTCCGGCTTGGAACACAGCAATCTTATTAACCAGTGGTTTCACTGTAACGATGGCCCACTGGGCACTGAAAAAAAGCCACCGCGCAGGACTCATAGGTTGGTTAGCCGCGACTGTTGCCCTGGGCGTGATTTTCGTCTACATGCAAATGGGTGAGTACGGTCACGCGTATCATGAGCTAGATCTAACCATGAACGCTGGAATCTACGGTGCGACGTTTTATCTTTTGACAGGGTTCCACGGTTTCCATGTGTCCATGGGCACATTAATGTTGTTTATAATTCTATTGCGCTCAATGAAAGGGCATTTCACGCCAAAACACCACTTTGCCTTTGAAGCGGTTGCTTGGTACTGGCACTTTGTCGATGTAGTTTGGGTCGGTCTGTTTATCTTTGTGTACTGGATATAGACAGGTCGAAGAAATAATAGAAAAGGCGCCCTAGAGGCGCCTTTTTTGACGGCGATTAGGCTCCTGTCTTAGCCGGTATTCGGCGTAATAATGCCGAGCGCAGATAACACCATCAAGAAAACAAACAGCGCGATTGACAGCCCTACTCTAATAGTAAGCGCTTTCACCATTTTCGTGTCGTCTGAATCCTTGCCCCGCTTACTGAATTGGTAGAATGCTGAAGCCAGCGACGCGAGTATACAAATTAGCGCTGCAATAACAATGAACTTTATATAAACCGGCAAAATGCTGTTCCGTCTAATAATTAAAAGAGCAGTCAGTATATACCTAGATACGGCGATAATCTCATGCGTAAATTTAGGCCAAGTCTAAAAACATCGCTAGCAACCTTGGTCGTTGTCCCAACGCTTATGTCGCTGGGTATGTGGCAGCTAGAGCGAGCGGCAGAAAAGCGTGATGCCGCGGCCCGTTTTGCCGCAAATCAACAGAACGCGCCGGTCACAGTGGACGAAAATTTAGTCGCTCAAAAATCGCCGTTTGATTGGTTACCGGTTCGCGGTCTTGGTATCTACCGTGCGCCAATCGTGTTGTTGGATAATCGCCTTCGAAACGGCGCGGTAGGTTATGAGGTATTCACGCCGCTGGAAGTCGATAGTGTTACCGTTTTAATTAACAGAGGCTGGGTGGCGGCCCCAGCAAGCCGTGCTGCCGTGCCAGCGCTTGCCATTCCTGCGGGCCAACAATCGTTCTCTGGCAAGTTGGGCCCGGCGCCCTCTACCGGTATCGCGATCAATGAACACCACGTCAATGTCGAGAAATTGGGTGAAAATATCTTGCGCGTGCAAACAATCGATTACGACGCTTTAGCAAAGTGGATTTCAGAGCCAAGAATCGACGGCGTTTTATATTTAGATGCCAATGCACCAAATGGTTACGTGCGTGACTGGGTTCGGCCCGGTGACAACCCGGAAAAGCATGAAGCGTATGCAACGCAATGGTTTGCCATGGCGCTGATCGTGGCGTTCCTATATATCGTATTAAACCTAGAGCCGAAGATTGGCAAATCATCAGATGCATAGAGCAATAGCGTGAAAGCAAAACCTGCAATCCTTTTACTGGCAATTATTTTCGTTGGGCCAATCGTGGTTTCGTGGTTAATGGTAAATAGTGATATCGATTGGGCTGAGCGAGGTTTAAGCAACCATGGCGTACTTATTCGACCGCCGATAAATTTGAGTAATGAATCCTCAGCTACAACGTTGTTTGAATACGCGGAACTAGCGCCCGGTCATTGGGCGATAATTAGTCTGGAAAACGACATTTGTCGTGAAGCGTGTCGGGAACGAGTAGATAAGCTATCGCTAATCCGCTCTGTGATCGGATCGGCGCAAGACCGACTACATGCTTTTGCATTGGCGCCGGAGAATCCGTCTGAGCAAACAGGCATACTCGTAGACCAACAAGCGGCAACGACATTAGGTGCGCTGCTAACGCGCGGACAAACAAACGTTTCTTTGCCTCAATTTATTGTGGTCGATTGGCGGCAGCAATTGATGCTTCGTTTTCCACCGGATACACCGCCGGACGACATAAAAGACGACCTGGCTAAATTGTTGCGCGCATCGAAAATTCGATGATCAGCTTATACCGACTACTTACAATACTATTGCCTGTGCTCGCTGCGGTTGTTATCACCGTCGGCGCCTACGTGCGACTGACCCACGCAGGTTTGGGCTGTCCAGATTGGCCGGGATGCTATGGACAGTTATTCGTTACCGAAAATACGCAATACGACATAGAAAAGCCACACGAATTAGCGCGTCCAGTGGAATCGGGAAAAGCCTGGCGAGAAATGTTTCACCGTTACATCGCCGCCAGTTTGGGTTTAGGGATAATCGTACTTTTCGCACTATCGTTCAGCGCCGCGATTCAGCCGCGTCAGACTAAACTGTTGGGCGCTTTGGTATTTCTGGTCGCCTTCCAAGGTGCGCTGGGCATGTGGACCGTGACTTTATTATTAAAACCTTTGGTGGTGACGGCACACCTATTTGGGGGACTAGCCACACTCAGCCTACTTTTCTGGCATTTACTGCGCCACTTTTGGTCGCGAGAACGCCAATTGCTTCGTTCAAAAGGCACTGTACGGTTCGCGGGTTTGGCGCTTATCGTATTAATCGGGCAGATCTTCTTAGGCGGCTGGACGAGTACAAATTATGCGGCGCTCGCTTGCACGGATTTTCCAAGTTGTCACGGGAGCTATTGGCCGCAAATGGATTTTGTGGAGGGGTTCACCTTGTGGCGGGGATTAGGGATAGATTATGAATACGGTGTGTTGGAATCGCCGGCGCGTACCGCTATCCATTTTTCGCATCGTCTCTGGGCGATGGTCACTGCGCTTGTGCTAATAGTTGTGGCTTTTCAGGCCATTATGCGGGATTTGCCTGCGGTGAAAACTGTCGTTGAACGACGAAAACTGTACGATCGTTTTCGATAAAGACCGCGATCTTCAATAGGAGAAATTCCCAACGGAGTCGTCTCCCCTGACCTTAGCACACTCATGCGAGAGTTGTC
>JBCCFA010000172.1:0-8616 GCA_039029975.1 Pseudomonadota bacterium | reverse complement strand
GCTAAGCGCTGGCTCTGCGCACGCTACCAACGGCTATTTCATGATCGGTTACGGCGCAAAATCGATTGGGCTTGCTGGCAGTGGGGTCGCGGCCGCAGAAGACAGACTCGTCGGCGCGCTTAATCCGGCTGGTCTCAGCTTAGTGTCTGATGGCTTTGATGTGGGTCTGCGCATCCTGGCCGGAATACGGAACGGCAGCATCGATTGCCGCGGCATTTTTGCCTGCAATAGTATTATTCGCGATAGATCTTCTAGAACGACTTTTTACGTCCCAAACTTTGGATGGAAGCGAACACTTTCCGATGAGCTCGATTTCGGTATCACTGTCTACGGGAACGGCGGAATCAATACCACCTACGGACGCGCGTTCTATCGCGAAGCCATTGCCCGCATTATGGGTGGCAGCCCAGGCGTGCCAGGCTTTCCACGTGACGGAAAAATTGGCATAGATTTCTCGCAGCTATTTATTGCGCCAACACTCGCCTATAAATTATCCGCCAATCACACAATTGGCTTATCCCCTCTGATTTCGTTACAACGATTCAGTACCCGCGGGTTTGAATTATTTTCAGGGATTTCCAGCGACCCAACCAGCTTGACCGGTCGCGGCACCGACTACAACTTGGGCGCGGGTTTTAGGCTTGGCTGGCAAGGACAAATTCATCCTAAACTCAGGGTCGGTGCGCAGTACACGTCTACTATATGGACCGGAAAGGCGGAAAAGTATAACGGCTTGCTTGCCGACGGTGGAAATTTCGACGCACCGCCTCATTGGACAATTGGCATAGCATGGAACGTATCGCCCAAACTCCTGTTCCAAGTGGATTATCAACGTATCTACTGGGAATCAGTGGATTCAATCGGCAACGCCGGACCAACGGCTGCCGAGCTCGCGGGAATCATAAGCCCTGAGCGTAGACTAGGTGGCAAGAACTCAATAGGTTTTGGTTGGATCGACCAATCAGTATTTAAGTTAGGAATAAAATACCGTCCAACCGATCACTTAACTTTGCGCGCTGGCTGGAACCACGGCAGCAGCCAAATTCCAAATAGCGAAACCTTAATCAACATCATCGCGCCAGCTACCGTGAATGATAATGTCACGCTTGGCGGTAGTTGGAAATTATCCGCAGGCGAAATTTCGGTCACATACATGCATGGTTTCCGAAGCACCATTAGTGATGAATCAACAAATCTGTTCGGCGCTGGTGCCCGAGCCTCAATAATCCAACATACGCTAGATATTAGTTGGGCAAAAGACTTCTGAACTTCCTTGAAGCGGGCATCCAAAAGCGGCTAACGCGTCCTTCCCAACAAACCGAACAAGGTCATATAATTGATCTAGCTTACAGCTTGGGAGAGAAAAATGATTCGATTAGTGTTTGTCCTCCGCCGCAAGGACGGGATGTCTCGTGAGGATTTCCAAAAGTATTGGAAAGACGTCCACGGTCCCTTGGTAGCTAAACATTCCACTCGGCTGGCTATTCACCGCTACATTCAATTACATACTCTGGATGACCCCATTAATGAAGGTCTGGCATCGGCCCGCGGCGGCATGGAACCAGAATACGACGGGGTAGCAGAGCTATGGTGGAAATCTCCCAAAGATTTCGGCGCCTTTAGCACAACAGATGGCCACAATGCGGCAATGGAACTCCTCGAAGATGAAATGAATTTTATCGATCTCGAGAAATCACCGCTCTGGTTTGCACATGAGTACCCACAGGTGAACCCCAGCGAATATATGGTAGCGACCGAGCACAGCGAACTAGTCAAGCTTTTCTTCTGTCTCCGGCCACTCGCTGGACAGAGCGTAGAAGACGCACAATTCTACTGGCGCACCCAACACGGCCCTTTAATTCGCGGCGTGTCGACTGGCTTTCGGATGCAGCGATATCTTCAAGTGCACGCTTACGATAGTGGCTTGGAAGCACAACTGCGCGAACCTCGCGGTACCAAGGTGGAACCCTATTACGGGCACGCAGAAGCTTGGTTTTCGCGCGCGGACTTACTCGCTATGGCTGACGTACCAGAAGCGGCGCGCGCCATGGAGATCGCCATTGAAGACGAAACGCATTTCATCGACTTTAAACAATCAGCCATGTGGATCGGTAAGGAGCACGTATTTATTGACCGTCGCTAGGCTTAAGAAATTCAGCGACGGCTAGCGCTTATTTCAAAACGTGGCGAGTTTCGCCGCATCGCTCGCAGCGCTCTGTGGTGACGAGTTTCCCGGATTTCACGTCGAACCGAGTAGCTTTATCGACCTGAAATTTATGATTGCCATTACCGCAAAGCGTAGTTTCTTTTAAACGTTTCCTGCGCCGTTTTTTCGCGTTCGGAAACGGCACTATCTTAGACACGGCGATAACCAAGGTCTTTTAGCGAAGCATCACTGGCAAGTAAGTCAGATATTTCGTCTACAGCGGATTGATCGTAGGTAGATGGCGCATCGGTTCCCCAAACCACGCCTGGCCAACAGTAGTCATCAAAACGACGACCGATGACGTGCAAGTGCATTTGTCTAATCACGTTCCCGTTTGAGGCGACATTTAATTTGTCTACTTTAAACTCTCGCTTCACAAAAAATGACATGCAACGAATTTCATTGAAGATGCTATCGTGTACCTCAAACGCCAAATCGCATAATTCGACTTCCTGTGTTTCGGGAATCAGAATAAACCACGGTATCTCCGCGTTATTCATCAGCAACACGTAACTGGTATTGAACTTGCCTAGCGTGAAACAAAGTTCGTCGAAGCCGGGATCAATAACGAAGTGATTGTTGTTCATTTTAGAATAACTCGCTGATTCTTCTATGTTTGTAGTCCGTGTTGCTTTCGCTTCACAACGTTTTTAGGACTATGATTATATAAACTCATGACAATCCTTCCCAAAACTTCTTAACGATGACCGCTTCGCAATATTTCCCTTTCCTTCGTTGGCGCCGAATTGTTAACAAGGAAACCCTCGGTCATGATTTTGTCGCTGCTCTTACCGGCACGGCATTGATGCTCCCTCAGGGTGTTGCGTTCGCCATTATCGCCGGTTTACCACCACAATACGGTTTATATGCGGGCATGTTGCCAGCGATTATTGCCGCTTTGTTTGGCTCCTCGTGGCATCTAGTCTCCGGGCCAACCACTGCTGCTTCAGTCATTTTGTTTTCGATCTTAAGTGCGCGGGCGCTGCCAGGCACGGCCGAATATATCCAATTTGCAATTACCTTAACCTTTATGGTCGGCGTGATTCAGCTCGGCCTGGGTTTTGTCCGTTTGGGCAGTCTTGTTGATTTCGTGTCGCATTCTGTCCTGGTGGGGTTTACCGCCGGCGCCGCCGCATTGATTTTCGCGAGTCAGTTAAAGCACTTCCTAGGTATCTCTTTGGCGTCTCAAGATCATGCGTATCAAACGCTGATTACGGCCGTCGAGCATCTTGCACAGGCGAATCCCTATGCGGTTAGTATAGGATTGATCACGATAATTGGCGGTGTACTGAGTCGCTATATATTTCCCAAAGTCCCCTACATGCTTGTCGCTTTTGCTGTTGGCACAGTGGCCGCGCTTGCGCTTGAATTTTCGGCGCAATCCCCATTGGGGCTCAAATATGTGTCTGCGGTACCGGCCAGTCTGCCGCCTTTGTCATTTCCAAAACTAAATTTCGATTCGATTAGAGAACTCGCGCCGGCCGCGTTGGCTCTCACGTTGTTTGCGCTGACCGAGGCGGTGGGTATTGCACGGTCGCTCGCGATTAAATCGGGACAACATCTCGACGGAAATCAAGAATTTGTGGGACAAGGGCTTTCGAACATCGTTGGCAGTTTCTTTTCTAGCTACGTTGCCACAGGTTCATTCAACCGTAGCGCCTTGAATTACCAAAGCGGTGCACGGACCCCGGTCGCTGCATTGCTCGGCGGAGTATTACTCATGCTGGTAGTGCCCTTTGTTGGGCCATACTTAGCCTACCTACCCATGCCAGCAGTAGCCGGGATATTGTTCCTAGTCGCGTGGAATTTAATCGATCTCCCGCATATTCGAAAAATATTACGGGCGAGTAATAATGAAGCGCTGGTAATGGCAATTACGTTTTTCACCGCTATTTTCGTTGACTTGGAATTCGCCATTTTACTCGGCGTGCTCATGTCTCTATTTTTCTTTTTACTTGACGCGACACGCCCACGAATCTACTCGCGTGTGCCGGATCCAGACACTGAAAGACGTAATTTTGTGACTGATCCTACCCTGCCGGAATGCCCGCAAATTAAAATCGTACGAGTTGATGGCTCGTTCTTTTTCGGCGCCGTACACCATTTGCAGAAAATGTTTAACATCTTTTCGCTGCGCCAAGCTCAGCAAAATCATATGCTGCTCATTGCATTTGCGATTAATCGTATTGATGTATCCGGCGCTGAATTTTTAGCTCAAGAGGCACAAAAGCGTCGGGCAGAAGGTGGACAACTCTATTTGTATCGACCCAAAACACAGGTGACCGAGTTACTGAAACGGGGTGGCTACGCCGACGTGATTCCGCCGGAAAATATTTTTCGCAGCAAAGGTGCGGCAATAGCTCACATGGTTTCCCAAGTCGACCGCGAGATTTGTAAAACGTGTGACAAGCGAATTTTTTTGGAGTGTGAAGCTTTTCCGAAGGCTAGTAACGAAACCGTTTAGTGGGCTTCACCACCTTTGCTTATTCGTTCGACAGCGACAAATAACTCCTCAAACGATGGTCGCGCTTTAAACCCTGGTTCGGCTAATTTCAAGACGACGATACCATCTTTGTTGATATAAAGAATACCCGGATGCGGTACACCATAACCCGGCTGGCCTTCGGTGAACGACTCGTTGCGAATACCATACGCATTCACGTGCTTAGCGTCCTCGTCCATTAGGAACGGATATGTTAGGGATTTATCAGCGTAGAATTTCTTGATTACGTCGGGAGAGTCAAATGTCATCGCCGCAACGTTGACATCTAAGCTCGCGAATTTGGATTTCCATTTTTCCAGCTCGACCAGCTGGCGACGACAGAATGGTCACCAATCGGCGGAACGATTCATGAAAAGCAATAAGCCTTGCTTGCCTTTTAAATCATCCAGGGTCCTAGTCGCGCCGCTTTGATCAGGGGCTTCTAGTAATGGCAACGGTTCTCCTACGGTAGGCCCCCACTCCTTACTGTACTCGTCTGCGGACAACGCGGCACACCAGGTAAATAACGTTAATGAAAGGGTAATCAAACGGAGTATATTTTTAATCGTCATTCGCTCGGTCGCCAGTTCTAGTCCTTTCGTTTCGATGGCCTTGGCAACAAATAGTTCCGTTTGATTGTTGCCACCAGCTATTTTGCATAATTGAAGATCTACAGTTCCTCAAAATCACCGTGACGGCCTTTTCCACCGCTAAAACGCATCGCACCTTCTAAGCCTTCCTCCACCAACATACTAACGCTGTTATCCCATTCTGATCTAAGCGCTTCTTCCACGGGCAATCCATGCTGAAGATAAACCGAACGCCTATCGGCAAGCATGGTTCCTTGGGGGAAGCGCGCGATTTCTGCAGCCATGGCTTCCGCAGCCTGACGTGATTGACCGTCAGGCACAACTTGTTCACACGCACCGATCCTCAATGCTTCATCCGCCGGCACCTTACGACCAGTCATAATGATTTCTAGCGCCCGCCCTTGCCCAACAAGCCGCGGCAACCGCACGGTTCCACCATCGATTAATGGCACACCCCAGCGACGGCAATAGACACCAAAGTAAGCACTTTTTTCCATCACTCGAACATCACACCACAATGCAAGTTCAAAACCGCCCGCTACAGCCGGCCCAGCTACCGCTGCTATGACTGGTTTTGAGAGTGCGAGCCTGCTCGGTCCCATCGGGCCTCGCGGACTAGGACTTCCGTCGTCTTTAAAATTTAGTTCTTCAAGTGGTTCTTCTTTGCCCAATAAAGAACTCGCAAACTTTAGGTCCCAACCCGCGCAAAATGCGCCACCTTCGCCCCAAAAAACGGCAACTCGAGCATCGGGATCAGCATCGAATGCTTCGAACGCTTGGGCGAGTTCTGCTGCGCTGGTTGGATCCATGGCGTTGCGTGCTTCAGGGCGCGAATTAATAACTGTTGTTACCGGACCGTCTTTCTCGACTCTAACTGTCATGTTGTTACCTCGTGATGCTAAAGATGGATCGTGCTGCGTTGTTCAGGAGTTGCTAAATATCAGGATGTCGGTTGTGCCATCGAGTGTTTGACTGAAACTCATGCCCGACCGCGATTAGCGTTTGTTCATCAAAGTACTTCCCGATGAGTTGGAAAACAATCGGCATATTATTTTCGGTCACGCCGCACGGCAACACGATGCTCGGGTGGCGAGACAGGTTGAATGGACAAGTGAATTGGTGAATACCCGCAATTAAGTCGTCATCTAAGTTTTCCATGCGCTCGTTCGATGGTGATGGAAATGCCAATACTGGTAAAGCAATCACATCAACGTGATCAAATAATGCATTAAACTTGCCTGCAAATACTTCGCGTTTTATCAGTAGTTGCTGATACTCAACGCCACTTAACGCTAGTCCCATATCCAGCAACGATGCTAAAGCCGGCCCATATTCAGCACGCTTTGCAGGGTAAGTCTCAGCGTGTGCCAGCGCCGTTTGCGCCGCGCAAATTGGAAACCAATCCCAAATCATTTCGCTTACGTCGGGAATGCTAATGTCCACCCGAGAAAAACCAAGCGACGTCATACCCTCAAGCGCTGCGGTGAACGCTTTACCTGTTTCTGTATCTACACTATTTTCAATCCACGGCATGTCTACGCCCACCCGTATAGATGATGCATCGATGCTTAGATTCTCGGCAAAATCTGCAACCGGTAAATGGCTTGCGGTTGGATCATTGGCATCGGCGCCGGCAATCGCGGCCAACACTTGTCCTGCATCACTCGCCGAGCGGGCAATCGGCCCAACGTGGTCTAAGGTCGCCGCTAACTCAAAAACACCGTAGCGAGATACGCGTCCCCAAGTGGGTTTCAAACCCACTACCCCGTTTGCAGCAGACGGTAAACGAATCGAACCCCCTGTTTCGGAACCAAGCGCCGCCGCGCACAATCCTGCGGCAACGGCAACGCCACTACCGCTTGATGAGGCGCCCGGCCAATAGTTTTTATTCCAGGGATTCACGGGCGTACCAAACGGGGCCAGATGCTCACCATAAACGCCTTCGGTTAGATTTGTTTTGCCCAGCATAACGGCGCCCGCCTCGCGTAATCGCGTAACGACTGTTGCATCTTGCGTGGCGATTGAGTCGCGATGAATTTTCATACTGGCCGTTGTTGGAGTTCCCTGAATGTCAAAAATATCTTTGACAGCGATTGGTATGCCGTGAAGCGGACCACGGTATTCACCTTTTAAGATTTCCCGCTCAGCATCAACGGCTTGAGATTGTGCCAATTGATTCGTGACTAAATTGAACGCATTTAGCTCACCGTCTAGCTCCTCAATTCTCTGAAGATAATGCTTGGTCAATTCGACTGGCGATATAGCCTTAGTTCGGAGTAATTCCGCAAGCTCGTATAATTCGAGATAGTGATAGTTTTCAGCCATAATGGTTTCCGCTGTCCGAGGTAGAGACCTACCAATCCTAACTTCTCGAGGATATCAGAATATGCCCACCAAAATTGTCATCACTGGTTGGGGCCAGATTACCCAACCGAAGTACGCACAAGCGCCGTTTTTGAGCCCGCTCGATATGATGGAACAAGCGGCGCGCAACGCGGCCAATGTATGCGGAGATAAAATTTGGTCGGCGATTGATACCTTGCTAGTCGTGCGTACCCAAAGCCGCGTGCTAAACAAACCAGATCACGAATTGAAGACGCGCCTCGATCTGAACATAGAACGCTCCGCGGTTTCAGGAATTGGTGGCGAGGTGCCGCAACACTTCGTCAACCAAGCCGCTGGCATGCTCGCCAGAGAAGAGTCGCGGGCAGTCTTAATTTGCGGCGCAGAGACCTACTACCCGCGCGACGCAAATGCGGTCACCGGGGAAGCGGCGTTAATACAAGGCATCCCAGATGATTATGATGCAGATGACGCAATCGGCAGCAACGAGGTAGAACAGCGACACGGCTTACAGTTACCGATTCACGGATTCCCGCTCTTTGAGACGGCGTTGTGGGCTACCTCTGGAAAATCTCGCGACGCCTGGCTAGCACATGTTGGCGAAATGTGGTCAAAATTTAGTCAAGTGGCCGCGACCCACCCAAATGCCTGGACCCGCAGCGCAGTTAGCGCAGAGGAAATTGTTAACCCTACGCCCAACAACCGTCCGATATGTTCGCCATATACGAAACGCATGGTATCGCTGGTTTCCGCCGACATTGGCGCCGCTGTGGTCATGACTTCCGCGGACCTAGCGAATAAATCGGCGTCAGCACCTCGTCCGGTGTACTTCTTGGGCGGGGGCTATGCGAAAGATCGGCAGCGCTTTATGTCTAACAAGGAAAATTTTACCCACAGCCCGGCGCTCGCGACCGCCGCCGCGAAAGCGCATAAGCGCGCTGGACTTTCAGTGAACGAGTTAGACGGTTTCGATCTTTATAGTTGTTTCCCGTGCG
>JBCCFA010000171.1:0-8620 GCA_039029975.1 Pseudomonadota bacterium | reverse complement strand
GTAATATCTCCTCCCTTTTGTACTTCAATCCAGTGGGCGGAGGGTGCTCGGTGCCACGCGCGCGTGGTGACCCCTGCGTGTAAAAAAGATCTCGGTTACCTCATCCCAATCCCGGTTTGATGCTATACCGGTCTCCAGAGTGCCTAGAAACTCACCGAAATTTAGGATTGCAACTTGCCCATTCGCTCTAGCTACGTTCGCGGATACGACGTCAGGAGTTCGTCCAAACAAGTAACGAAGTAGATTGGTGTTGTGAGAGTAAGTATTTAGGTAGACGTGAAACGCTTTCTTCCAGTCTTCGGGGAGCCATCTAGGTGCCATTTCCCAACCGTCATCCGAATAGTTGGGCTGCTCTTCGGTGATCACGTGACCCCACGGATTACAGTATGAATCTCCGGTGAAGCAGTGCGCGCGAACATATGTGATTTCACCCAGTTCTCCAGACTTCAAAGCATCGTCCAGGATTGCCTTGCCCTTTTGGACACCTTCGTCATAGCGTTTCATGTAGCCAACAACGTAACGCACGTTGTTGGCTTTCGCCGCAGCGACAAGTCGTTCAGCGTCGACCACACTGCCCGCCATGGGCTTTTCGGAAATGACGTGTTTTCCAGCTTCGAGGCACCGCAACACCGTTGGGCCTGTGTGTGGGCGTGGGGTGACGACGCACACTGCATCGATGTCAGGGTCGGCCAAAAGTTCGTCTGCGGTGACGTATTGGCGTGGGACGTTGAACCTGGTTGCTACTTCCCGTCTCAGGATCGGCTTAAATTCGGCGATAGCAAGGACTTCGCACTCTGGAATTTCGACATAATTCATAAGATGAGCGAGCTGCCCGATGAAACCGGTGCCGATCATTCCGAGCCGGATCTTCCCTCCCATTCTCAGATTAACTCCTATCCGCGCTAAATATTTGCAGCTCCCTCAAAGTCGACTACTTTTACTTCTGGGTAACACAGCACAAATTTCCCGCCCTTCTTCAGATATTCGAGATTATTTCGAATGATGTTCTTGCCGTGAATCCAGGCCAAAATGATTACGTAATCGGGCATACGGTCGAGCAACTCGCTGGTGGGGCATACTTCGTGGTGATCCCCTGGCGAAAATAGGCCAACTTTTTGAGGGTGATCGTCAAGCAGGTATTCGATGCTGTCGCGGATACCAAACTGAGCAACTAAGGTAGGCCCACTGCGGGCAGCTCCATAACCGGCGACGCTCGCCCCGTTTTCGCGCCATTCTTTGATTAGCGACTGAAATCGGGATTTCATGTCATCGAGCCGGCTAACGAACGGCTCCAAGGCTTCAGGCTTATCGAGCTTGCGTGCATTTTCCTCTTGCAACATTTCATCGACGATCGGCTTTGCGGGGCGCGGGCCGCCTTTCTTTTGGGCCACGCCAACGACGGATCCATGCTGAATATTGTTGCGCTCCAGATCGATCATTTCCATGCCGTGCGCGTCTAAAAAGCGTGCCATTGGCAGGAGGGAATGATGCGACATATGCTCATGAAAAATCGTACCAAGCAGCATTCGGTCGATGATATCCATCAAATACTGAACTTCGAATACGAATATGCCATCGTCGGTAAGTAAGTGCTCGATACCGCTGGCGATTTCTCCCATGTTGTCAGCGTGGGCGAACACGTTGAAGGCAGTCACGACCGACGCTGGGCCGTGCGACTCACGGATGTTTTCAGCGATTGTGAGCGTAAACAGTTCCGCGATTGTTTCGATTCCTGACTCTGTTGCCTTACGTGCGATTTCTTTGGCTGGGTCGATTCCTAAGACCCGATGGCCGCGTTCTTTGAATGGCCTGAGTAAACTACCGTCATTGCTGCCGACGTCGATGACAAGCGTATCGGGTTTCGGTGAGAAGCGTTTAACGATAGACGCGGAAATTTCTTTGAAGTGATCAATGATCCCCTGCGTTTGCCCTGAATGATAAGTGTAGTCGTCCCACAGTGTGTCGGAATCGATAACGTCAAGAAGTTGCACGTGACCGCATTCTCGACACATATACAGATCAATGGGGTAGACGTTCGAATCAACTTCCTCATCTGCGCGGGTGTACTTTTCTGCAAGTGGCACCGGCGCAAGTTCAACGACCTTCGCCGGGTCGCTATGATCGCAAAGCCTGCAGTTAGAGCGTTTAAAAACGGAAGTAGTCATAAAAATCTCGGTTCAAGAAGTATAAGGCTCTGGGTCGCTAGCCGACCGCAACGCGTCCGAATACGGGCGTCATCTTCGGGAGCAGACGGTCTTTTTTTCACCTTGCACGGTGGCGCCTTCCTACCCATTTTGATGGGGCATCTCAGCGCGCGATTTTAGCATAGCGGTGGGCCAGAACCGCGTCTGGACGCCGTCAGTCTGGAAAACACCCGAGGAAACGGCGGACTGTCGTTGGGGTATCCGGTGGCCCTGACCAGTAAGTGGATTCCAGCAGCGTTCTATAGTCCGCTGACGCGAGCAAGGCCTTGCCTTGTTCGAGGTGTTCGGGGTCAAAAAAGCCGACTACGCCAAAATCGTCATGCACCCTTACCAAGTCTTGCTTGCCGCTTAACGTTGCTGGCTTACCAATTGGAATTTCTAGGAACACATCTGACCATCCGATTTTCTCCATTTGTTCGCCAACATCGGAATCTAGCGGAGCGTGCTTTGGCGGTCGTGCAGAAAAGTCATTAGCAGAGATTTTGTAGCCAAGTGCCTCGCACAGATCTGGCAGCTTTGATGCCATCACGATCTCTCGGTGGGAATGATGTAAAAGAGTTTTCCATTTCTCCAAACCTGGTGCCCAAAAGTGTTGCTTACCGGCTACTGGTTGTCCTTCGTGTTTGGACCAGATTTTCGCCGGAACCCCAGGTGGTGCCGTAATATTGAAAGCGTCCGCCAATTTTTCGATCTCGCTAATGGGGTCGGTCATCAACGACTCGTAGCGGACAAAGGTAACTTCGTCTTTATGATGCACAAGATGCTCCGTATACGATGACACCGTGGTGACAAAGTTCTCAAACCAAGTCAGATCCTCTAAAGCAACCTCGGGGCGTCGTTTGCCGGGTAAGATTGATGCCACTTTCCCGGCGTTCGAAACGATGACATCGAGTGGGTGTCTGAGTATGTAGACGATTCGATATCCTTGCTCGGAGTAGAAGTCCACAGTCGTTTTCGTGATCGGTTCGTGAGTCGCGCACCACGGATCGCCCCAGGCGTAACTCCGAAGGGGAACGCCGGATAGTGCGCAGTATTGCTTCCCCGTGTTAATGAGGCACTGCCCGAAACCCATATGAGAACTCGATGCTTTGATTTCCTCCAAAGTGCCATCGTGCATGTGCTGGCTGAACAATCGCCGTAACGAAATTAGGTGGTTGACGGAGAAACTAGCCATTTTTCTCGCCAATTCATTAGTGGCCAGCCCGTCATCGCGTTTGTTGAACTCAAGTAAATCGAACAAAATATATTGGAAGATCATATTTCCCGAGCCCGCAAAACCCGTGAACAGGATCCGCGAGGGAGGAAATTTATAGATATCGCAAAGCGCACTTAGGTGAATTATTGGGCGGTCGTACGCTAATTTTGTCTGCGCGTAACTGACAGCCTCCAAAAATTCGTCACGCTCGGCTGATGAGTAATGAGATATGACGAGTAACTCAACGTCGGGCGATTCAATCAGTTTTGCGAACTTTGCTCGCCCGTAGTCCTCGATGAACACAGGGTAGCTTGGTTCGCTGTTATTTGCGTACTTAGCGTATTCATCAACCTTTTTTCGGGTGATCCGAAGCGCAGCGTTTCCGGCGATCTTGGGGGCTTCGTGATTATGGTACGCGACGACGTTAAGGCCTAGCCCAGCCAAAATATGAAGTATTTCGTGGGCTTCGTGCCGCCCGCCAAGTACAGCGAATTTCCTGTCGAATCTCGAACTTAAAAGTGCAGTTTCCTTCTTCTGCAGTAAATTGTTTAAGAATTGACGGAGCGCACGCACGGGTTTTCAGATTTCACGCGTTTCAACGTCTGGACAAATGCGTCTGTCAGAACGTGTTTAGCGCCTTAGAGGGGTACCAAACTCAAGCGGTTGTAGGTTGTCGTTGATAGAACAGATATAGAAGAGCGCCCCGAAACCACCTGCATTCCTTACCAGGCGGGCATCGAGGCCATGGCGATTGCGGAGTTCTTCGAGAAATGCCTCAAAATAGATAACAACATGCGAGCTATAGTATTCGTCTAGATACATGAAACTGTCGGCGGCGAGGAGGTCGATTAAGAATTCAAATACGAGCTTATAGGGAGGAGCGATATTGCAATCAAGGCAAGCGAATCCCACTCTTCGTCCCTCGTCTAAGTAGGCCTGTGCTCGTTCCCTGGTTAAGGTCTGTTCAAAATACCCCTGCACTAGCTCGCAACGGTCAACGTATAAATTATGGGCACGAAGAGTTTGTAAGTCGCTCTCCAGCACATCTCCACGGTGGCTGAACAAACTCATGTAATGCTCGTATCCGGTTTGGGAAGCGATCTGCTCCTTGATTTCGTCCCCAGCCTCTACTTGCCCGAATATATCAAAGCCATAAAACCGCGTATCGGGAAAACGGCTGTCTAAATCGAAAATGTCATAGGCAGTGAGAAAGTTTCGGAAAGTGTTCAGATCTGTCGATCCGAACTCCATATAATCGCCACCGTGCCACATCGAAGCGGCAGCCATTGCGCATAACGCTTTATCACTGTACTGATAGAATTGATTGGCATCGAATTTCAATTGCGGATCGATGTCGGCGGTGCTTCTAAGCACGCCGTGCCGCATGTGGAATCTGTTCAGGTATGTTGTGTCCTGCCAGAGCCCACGGCCAAGCCCGCGAATCAATGGTTCCGTTGCCGCGACTTGCGCTTTGACGGTATCCGAGCGCTGTCGCCCTCCGATCTTATCAGTCAAGCACCGGTATAGTTTCGTGACACCTAAGCGACTCAAAATCGCGATGAAGTGATCGGCGAAGCGGCTTATTCCCATATGTGTTTTGGATGCAATCGTCTCTCGGGGCAGCCCACGGTGTCGCGAACGGGCGTCAGAGCAGCAGATTCACTCAACAATTTGAACGAGTGGAATGCTAAGCGTTAGCGTCCCGTCGGGCAAGTTATCGAGCGACCTCGATAACAGGATCTTCACGCGGAGATCAACGATTCCGGTCGCGAAGATCTTTAGTCAGTGTTAAGAGATGAGACGAGTCCGGGCAACCAGAAATCCCAGGGCCGATAGCAGCAACGCCAAAGAAGCTGGCACGGGGACGGGCGCGCTCAGATTCAGTGAGCCGGCATCCGTTGATGAGAACGTTTGAGAAGCGGTGCCGGTAACGAACAGAGAACCGTTCAAAAACACATCAAATTGGGCGGTCTCAACACCCAGAAGTGCGAAATTCGGGTCCACACCAGAGTTCGGGTTGAGATTTGGCAGGAAGAACTCAAACCAATCGATCGTCGATTGATCGCCGGCGAATTTTGCGCTCGGATCTTCGCCCGCGAGGAGCAAAAACCCCGTGCTCGTATAGTGGTACTTAAATTGTGGAAATGCGACGAACTCGTAAAAATAATCGGCAGTAAATGAGCCGTCGGCGTTAATCGTCATAGTGTGCGCCTGTCCTGCGGTGAGGACCGCTGCCCCAAGGTTGGCGTTCAGACTGTTTGGAGTGCCAGAAAAAGGGTTTGTGGACGCGACATTGCCAAAAATATTCTGATTGTAAGTCCTATTGAGTCCGCTGATGTTATTAACGCCCACGGTGAGCGCGGCGCCCGCCGTCGTTAACGAGCCTTGGAAGAAACCCATCGCGAGCCCGTTTGCTGATAGGCCAACCGCAGTCGGATCAGCGAAGAACCAAGAACCGGTACTTCCCGAATTATTGATCAAGGTACCCGTCTGGTTATTAGGGTGACCAGCCAGGCTGCCAGGGAAAAGGATATCGTCGCCGGCTAAGAACTCTACGAGGGCGTTGGGCCCTGCCCAATAGCTGCGGTTTGTTTGGGGCGAAAGTACCGTGTCGAAAGTGTAAGCGTGAATGGCGGATGATGTGAGCAGCAGGCATGCCCAGCTCAGCGTAGTCGATAGTAATTTTGATATGCCGTTCATTGTGCGTTTTAGTTTCTTTGGTCCGAAGGTAACACTCAGTAGGTCACGCCTTTCACTTTACTCTAGATTGATGAAAAAACGATGACAATTAACAATCTGAAACGATCTTTTTATTCTTAGGATCAAACGCTTAGTTTGATCAAAATTTTGCAAACCGTAACGTCACCTCAGAGCATAGCGCATCGCGTGTTAACAGCGATTTTCGTACACGGTAATTTGTCTCAGCTTTGGAAATTGGGGTGGGAGGAAGTCGCTAGGTCCTGTCGATCTGATGTTTTAGCGCCCGGCGGGCGGCCAGGGAACCTGCTCCCGGTCCAGCGCTAGAAAACAGTCGATTCAGCATTATGGTTGAGAGCAAGAACAAAAACGCCTGACTTTCCCGAGGACTAATTCCTCGGGTTTGGGATGAAAAGATTTTTTGCGTCAATCTGTGCGCAAATTTATTTTCGATGAAAGCTGGGAAAGCGGCGCTGTCTGTAAGTGCATCACCGGCAACCTCGCGCCCCACACCTTGAGAGAAAATATCGGCGTCTGGCGCTCGATAAGGCTGTTTTGCGCGGGCCGTAATGGAGGTCGGAAGATCACCTCTATAGGCATCTTTCAACAAAGCTTTCTCCACTCCCTCGCGCAATCCGTAGCTTTTTGGAAGCTCTGAGGCAAATTGGACGAGGCGCGGATCAAGGAACGGGCAGCGGTTTTCGACGCTATGGGCCAGCGCCATCCGGTCGCCTTGCGTGGATAGTAGATAGCCGGCGAGCAGAGTTTTGGATTCCAACCACTGCGCTTTTCCAATGACGTCCCAGTTCGCAAAGTGCTCCAGCATGGGGCTCACAAGTCGTTCAATTTGCACCGATGCCGCATCCTTTATTGACTCCGGTAACAGTCGTAACGCGAGCAGTCCGTTGTTAAGTCGAAGTTCATGTGAAAACCAACCGGCGAATCGTTCCTCTTGGAATCTTTCGAAGAGACTGCTCAACACCGACCCGCGCGATTCACTGAAATGAGCCTGGTAGGGGTAGAGCTCCTTGATTAATGTGTTGCGCGTCGCCTCATCCAAATTTGACCAGCGCGATCTGAGTGCAGTTTCTTTAAAAACGTTGTAGCCGAGAAACATTTCATCGGCACCCTCTCCTGTTAGAACGACTTTTATGCCGTTTGCCCGAACGAGCTTTGATAATAAATACATAGGTACGAAAGCCGTTCTGAAAACCGGCGCCTCCGCGTGCCATAGCGCCGCTTCGAAATTCTCTGCAATGTCGATACCGCTAACCTGTAAACCGACGTGATCAATATCGAGATGATTTTGCACTGTCTGTTGGTATCTTGATTCGTCGAACTCTTTATCAGTGAAGGTTACCGAAAAGGTCTTAATTCGCTTTCCAATCATCCGTTGGGCGAGTGTGGTTGCGATCGCGGAATCCAGCCCGCCGCTGAGGTAGCTCCCGACCTCAACATCGCTGCGCAGTCTTATGGATACGCTTTGTTCTAGGAGCTCACGGACTTTGGTTTGAGCGCGTTCGTAATCGTGTTCCCAACTCGGTTCCGGGAAGGTCAACTCTGCGTAACAGGTGGTAGCGACGCGATCATCTTGCCATTGTAGAAAATGCCCGGGGGCAAGTTGTTCTACCCCTTCGAAGATGCTGGTATCGGGCAGCGGTGTCCAGGTTAAAAAGGTTGCGCCCAACGCTGTTGGATCGACTCGGAAATGAAATCCGGGAAAGGCAGCAAAACTCTTCAACTCAGATGAGAACAAAAAGCCTTTTCGAAACTTCGCAAGGTAAAGGGGGCGCTTTCCGAATCGATCGCGGACTAAAGTGATATTACCGGCTGTAGAGTCGTAAATCGCGGCGGCAAATCCACCGTTGAACTGCTCGAATGCTGCAGTCCCCCATAACTTGAAAGATTCGAGGAAGACTTCCGTGTCGCTTCGAGTTCGGAGTTCAATTCCTTCCTTGCGCAAGCGCGCGGCGATCTCAACGTAGTTATAAATCTCGCCGTTATAAGCAATCCAGAAGCGGCCGGTCGTGTCCTGCAGTGGCTGTTGTCCGCCACTGAGATCGATGATCGAAAGGCGTGCCGTTGCCAACCCAACGCGACGATCACAATAATAGCCGGCTTCGTCCGGGCCCCGATGCAGTTGGAGTCCGAGCATATCAATGAGGCGTAGATGATGGTCGGCCGGTTGGCCGACATCTCCAAAAAAACCGGCAATACCGCACATTGTTAGTTAAATGGGTTTGTCGCCCCTATCAGAGAAACTCCTATAAGAGACCTTCCGGTTGATGAAGAAACCAAACCGGCTCAGCGTCGATCCGAAACCCAGTTCAATAAACTCCGAACACCCGCCCCCGATCATGTTTTCAATCGATTTACTCCAAAGCACCGGAGAAGTGAGATGCTGGGTAAGAGTGTCGCGAAGCGCATCGGCTTTGTCCGCAATCTCAAGACCAGTGACGTTGTCGAAAACAGGCGCGACGGGTCGATCGAAGGTGAACGAATTTAAATACTCGCGAAAGGTCCC
>JBCCFA010000170.1:0-8638 GCA_039029975.1 Pseudomonadota bacterium | reverse complement strand
GGCGGCCAAATTACAAACCATCCACCGATTCCGCCGTCGCAGCGGCCGCAGCTAAACATAAACACGACCCTGGCCCTGTCTGTGTCGAGTGGGCCTGGTTTAGACGCAGCGTCTGATGACGCTACTCGAGCGTAACCGCCTTTCCATTGGATGGAAAATCTCCTAATAGATCTACCCAACCCTACTGCACTACCCGTAATCTAAATGATTTCGTGAAATAGCTAACATGCCCATAGGCCGTGGTCGTCTTTGCCCAAAAATTTCCTATAGTTATTAGATTCCCTTAATACGTTGCGAGTATTTTCGCGGCTGAGTAATAAAGAGGTTCGTCTATGAAGTTACAGGTCTGCATTTTGGCAGCCGGACAAGGTAAGCGTATGCGCTCGACAAAACCCAAGGTTTTGCATGAAATCGCGAGCAAAGCCCTTGTTGAACACGTTTTAGACACTGCTAAAACCTTGAGCCCAAGTGAGTCTCCGATAGTGATCTATGGGCACGGCGGTGAGCAATTACAAGCCGCATTAAGCGAACGCGACATTACTTGGGTTGAGCAAGCTGAACAATTAGGCACCGGACATGCGGTAGCGCAATGTCTACCATCGATAGAAAACGAAGGAATAACGCTAATCCTGTATGGCGATGTGCCGCTAACGCGGGTGGACACCTTAAAAGAACTGATCGAGCAAGCGGGCAAATCGGGCTTTGGCTTATTGACCGTGTTTATGGACGACCCCACGGGTTATGGCCGTATTGTTCGCAACGAGCAAAACGAGATCACCGCGATCGTGGAACATAAAGACGCGAATGCTCAGCAACTTGCAATAACAGAGGTGAATACCGGCATCATGGCAGTGAAGAGCGAGAGTTTGCACAGCTGGATTCCGAGTCTAGGCAATAGCAACGCGCAAGGCGAGTATTACTTAACCGACTGCGTAGAAATGGCGGTTAACGAAGGGGTGGAAGTGCGGGGTGTTGTTGCTGAAGACGTTTATGAAGTGACCGGCGTAAATAATCGCCAACAACTTGCTGAACTCGAACGCGCTTATCAAGTATCAATTGCCCAAACCCTGATGGATAGTGGCGTAACGCTAAAAGATCCGGCGCGTGTGGATGTTCGAGGTGAATTGACTTGCGGTCAAGACGTCGAGATCGATATCAACGCCGTTTTCAGCGGCAAGGTAAGCCTTGGCGATGGCGTTAAGATTGGGCCGAACTGTGTTATCAATGATGCACATATTGCTGCAAATACTGAGGTACTTGCCAATTGTGTGATTGACTCTGCGCAGATTGGAGAAGGTGCCAGGATTGGGCCTTTCGCGCGCGTGCGACCCGACACCGAGCTCGGCAGAAATGTGCATATCGGCAACTTCGTTGAAGTAAAGAAAAGTCAAATCAGCGACGGCAGTAAGGTTAATCATCTCGCCTATGTTGGCGACAGCGAAATTGGTCGTAACGTTAACGTCGGTGCGGGTACGATCACGTGCAACTACGACGGCGCATTCAAACATAAGACGGTATTAGAAGATGATGTTTTTATTGGTTCCGATACGCAATTAGTGGCGCCAGTGAGGGTGGGCCGAGGCTCAACGGTGGGTGCGGGCACTACTGTCACCGCTGATGTGGAACCTGATGCTTTGGTGATTAGTCGGGTCAAGCAAAAACAAATCTCAGGATGGCAAAGGCCGAAAAAACCTGGAAAATAACGCTACTGACATTACCAGGTAGAGAATCAAATGAGCCAAGCGACGGCAGACCTATACGATGCGCACGGGGAAGACTTGCGCGTAATGGCGCCCATTTTTCGTGACTACGGTGGCAATAAAATCTTTGAAGGGGAAGTCTTAACGATTAAGGCGTTTGAAGATAACACCTTGGTTCGCGCCACCCTAGAAACCCCCGGAAATGGCCGCGTCCTTGTTGTTGATAGTGGTGGTTCGACCCGCTGTGCGATGGTTGGCGATCAGCTAGCTGAATTAGGCGTTAAAAATGAATGGGCAGGGATCGTCGTCTATGGCTGCATTAGGGATGTCGGTCCGATCGGCGAACTCGCCATCGGTGTGAAGGCAATCGGTAATATACCACGCAAGAGTGTTAAGAAAGGCGCAGGCGAGACCGAACTAAGGTTGCGGTTCGCGGACGTTGAAATAAACACTGGCGATTATTTGTATGCGGATTTAGATGGTGTCGTGTTAGCAAACGCCAAGCTCACTTAGCTAGCAAGCATGAGCTCCTCGTTCCGCGTTGGTCTTGTTCAAAATTCGGCGACAGACGATCTAAACCACAATATCGCCGAGTGCGACCAGTTCATTCACCAAGCAGTTGACCAGGGCGCGGATTTAATTTGCCTGCCGGAATACTTTTCATGTTTGGAAAAATCAGACGCTGAATACATCGCAAAAGGATACAGCGAAACTGATCATCCTGCGCTTGCCCATTACACTGCATTGGCAACAGAGCTGAAAAAATGGATTTTACTTGGCTCTTTACCGATCAAAATCGCAGCCGATCGGGTGCACAATCGGAGCTACCTGCTGAACCCTAATGGTGAACGGGTAGCGACATACAACAAAATTCATTTATTTAATGTGGCGCTAAAACGTGGCGAAATGTACGAGGAGTCGCGAACGGTTAAGCCAGGCACCGACACAACAATCGTGGACTTACCCTGGGGCAAGCTTGGATTGACAGTTTGTTACGACGTGCGGTTTCCCCACTTATATCGCACCTTGGCGCAGCATGGCGCAGATTTTATTTCTGTGCCTGCGGCATTCACTGCCACAACGGGCGAAGCGCATTGGCACGTTTTGGTGCGGGCCAGGGCCATCGAGACGGGTAGTTACCTATTGGCGCCCGGTCAATGTGGCCAACGTCCGTGGGGACGGCGAACATATGGCCATTCACTAATTGTTGCGCCGTGGGGCGAAATTCTGGCCGACGGCGGGACCGAGCCTGGGGTTGTGGTTGCGGACGTGGATAAGACAGCCGTGGATGAGGCGCGACGAATGATTCCCAGTCTGCAGCATGACCGGGATTTCGCCTAGCTGACCTTAGAGTTGCGCCAAAGTTCAGCTCGGATTCATGGCTCGAAAGTAAGATAAGTATGCGGCACTAGAAATAGGAAGCCGAGCCGCTTGCTGAAGGCCGCCGTAGCAAGGCATTAACCGCACGCACTCGCGGGCCCGATGGGATTCTCAGGGGATTGTCTGAGTTTGGCACTGCGCTACACTTCGATATAGCGCCATCGCGCCCGATCAAGTTGAGCAAGCTAGTTATCAGAAAAGCGAGCCTTGTTGCTACCTTACAGCGAAATAGAGATTGCTAAAGTTATTTTGGATTGAGAAATGAAGCATAGATTGCAATGGTTATTTTTGATTTTAGTGTTAGCAATCAGCGCACCGGTATCTGCAAATATTATGGATCTTGGCGGTGTCCTCACCAGCTACATTTTGCTCGTGCAATCGAAAATTTCGAACGAAGACCAAGCGGCAAAAAGTGTCCGCGAGAAAACTGGCGGTCGCGTACTCGGTGTTGACACTGCTGCGAAGGGCGGGAAGACGATATACCTGGTGAAGGTGCTATTACCCAGCGGTACTGTTAGAGTTGTCGAAGTTGGGGGCCAATAAGACATTCGATTGGGCACTGTGAGCGACCCTATTGCCAACGCGAAGTGGGACCAAAGTGGGAGCAACACATAGATGCGGCTTTTAGTAATTGAAGACGAACCAACCCTTAGGGAACAACTGCGTACTTCTCTACAAGCAGACGGATTCGTCGTTGATCACAGTGGTACTGGGCAGGAAGGCCAATTTTTTGGCGAGGAATATCCAATTGACCTTGCCATTGTTGATATAGGCTTACCTGATATATCCGGTATCGAAGTCATTAAGCGTTGGCGCGAGAAAGGGGTTAGTTTCCCGGTCTTGATTCTCACCGCGCGCGATCGCTGGGAAGACAAAGTAGCCGGTTTGGAAATCGGCGCTGATGATTATTTAGTCAAACCATTCCACACCGAAGAATTACTCGCTCGCGTCAAAGCCTTGTTACGACGGGCCGCAGGTTTCGCGGAATCGAAATTACGTTGCGGACCCGTTGTTCTGGACACCGCTGCGAAAACCGCCTCCGTCAATGAAACAAGTGTTGAGATCACAGCTTTTGAGTATAAGGTGCTAGAGCATTTGATGATGAACACGGGTAAGGTGGTGTCTAAACACGAATTATCTGATCACCTCTACGAGGACGAGACAGATCGAGACAGTAATGTGCTGGAAGTCATTGTGGGACGCTTACGTAAAAAACTCGATCCAGACAAATCAATTAATCCAATCGAGACCGTTCGTGGCCACGGCTATCGATTCCGGTTTGGGCGCGACGCCGACGATATAAGTTAGTCTAAAACTAGCGAAGTTTTCAAGCGTGATTACGCTGCGACAATCGGTCAATTCCCGTGTGGTGGTAATGGCAGGCCTAGTGCTTGCCGCGTTTTTAAGCGTCGCCGGTTGGGTGCTTGACCAAGCCTTTCGAGACAGCGCGTCGATCGCCGTCCGTGAACGCCTAACTTCCAACGTATTTTTACTGCTTGGCTCGGTCGAAGTAGATCGGAAGCATCAAATTTCTGTTGCGGAAGATATTCCGAAACCCGAGTGGCAGGTGCCCGAATCAGGGCATTTCGCGCAAATCTTTAATGAAGATCTCATCAGTCTTTGGCACTCTCGGTCAATGCTCGGTTTAGAAATTCCTCAGTCGAAAGTGAACATTCCCGGTGAATTTTTATTTTCACAGGCAACATCCTCAACCGGTGAAGCAATGTTTGTATTGAGCTATACCGTATTGTGGGAAACCTCAAGCGAAGATGAACCGTTGGAATTGCTCATCCAAGCGGCAGAGGATGAAGCGGGTTTTCGTAAACAGTTAAAACGATTTAGACGGAGTTTATGGGGTTGGTTTTTTGCCATCAGCGTGGGGTTTTTATTCGTACAAACCGTCATTTTGCGGTGGGGTTTAAAACCGCTAAGAGATCTAGCGCACGAAGTCGCTGAAATCGAGGCGGGTTCTCGCCGCGAACTTAATTCGAATTATCCGGTAGAACTGCAAGCCTTAGGAGAAAATTTAAATGCGCTGATCAGGAGCAATGCATCGAACGTTCAACGCTACCGAAACGCCCTCGGCGATTTAGCGCACAGTCTCAAAACGCCATTGGCGGTCATCAAATCAAGCCTGTACGGCGATAGCGAGGCGCCATCGAAGGAAGCGATTGGTGAACAAGTTGAGCAATTAGATAAAACGATAAATTACCAACTACAGCGGGCGGCCGCCGCGGGTCGTCCGGGTTTGGCGCGGGCGATTGATGTCAAACTGATTGCAGATAAAATCGCTAATTCCCTGCGTAAAGTTTACGCGAGCAAATCGTTAGCGATCAGCGTAGACAGTGTCGGGCCCGCAAAGATTTCTGGCGATGAAGGCGACATCATGGAAATTATCGGGAACACAGCCGATAACGCGTGTAAGTGGGCTAGCGCTTCGGTGGCGATAAATTTAAGTACTAGCAATGCCAATGGTGGATCGCTGCTGATTGAAATTGTTGATGACGGTCCCGGGATGCCGCCGGAAAAAATAGGGCACGTGCTAAAACGCGGCGCGCGACTAGATCAAACAACTGAAGGTCAGGGCATTGGTCTCGCTGTTGTGCGTGAACTAGTGGAAGAGGTCTACGGTGGTAAATTGGTGATCAATTCGTCGCCGCGCGGCACGTCAATAGGAATTACCTTACCTCGTTAGGCTAGCTAGTTTGCCGACAGCCTTAAGGACAATTGCTATAATTCCCACTTCACCGTGGGGAACCCTATGTCTAGTATCGAACCGTTATCTCCTGACGCACCAATATTCGCGTCGGGCTTACGTAAGAACGCCTATAGCTACGACGAATTAATCGATTGTGCTGCTGGCAAGCTCTTTGGCCCTGGTAACGCGCAGTTGCCTGCGCCCCCTATGCTTATGTTTGATCGGATCACCGAAATCTACGATGAAGGTGGTGAACACGGCCGAGGATATATGACTGCAGAACTTGATATCGATCCAACGCTTTGGTTCTTCCAGTGCCATTTTGAAGGTGACCCTGTCATGCCTGGCTGTTTGGGTCTGGATGCTATGTGGCAACTCGTCGGTTTTTTTATCGCCTGGCGCGGTGGTTTAGGACACGGCCGCGCGCTGGGTGGGAAAGATATCGATTTTACCGGTCAAGTCACGCCTGATAAAAAGCTCGTTCGGTACCAAATCAATATCAAGCGCTTGATCAATCGAAAACTCGTTATGGGCATAGCAGATGCCAGCATGGAAGTAGACGGGGAAACGATTTATGTGGGCAATAATCTACGCGTTGGACTATTTACAGAAATCTAAACCTTAAGGCAGATTAAATAGGCGTTTTTTTCGTATTCACATAGGCCCGCAGCATTTGAATTTGTTGTCTTACGTTGCCTAACCAGGGATGGATTTCCAGCGCAGTTTCGAATGCCTCTAATGCCCGTTCGGGTTCATCTAGGCGGATATAACATTGCCCCATGCCTGAGTAGGCGCCAAAGTGATTGGGTTCCAATGCAACGGTTCGATTAACATCGTTTAACGAACCCTCAAAATCTCCAGTTAGGTAGAGCACGATCGCGCGTTGATTCCAAGCTTCTGCGAAGTCAGGATTTTCTTGAACTAATTTGTTGAGTTTGGAAATGGCGGTGGCGGGATCCCCATTATCAAGTGCTTTTCTAGCATCCACCATTGTGGAATGGGCCTCGTCACTTGGTGAGGTGTGCCAAATTCGCCAAATTTCTTGTTCCGTGGTCGATGCCTCTAATGGGTTTTCCGCAGATTGCAATGTTTCAAATAAAGTGGGTAAGCGCGGATCATTTTGATCTGCGCTCGCGCCTGTCATCGCCGCCACAGTAAGCGTTAAACCAATTAATTTCGCAGAGAGGGTTTTGCAATTCAGCATGATGACTTTATCCAGTAGATGATTACCTTATGTTGGACCTATAGGCGCGTGAAAACGTTCCTTGCGGCATCGATAGTTTGACTAATTTCTTTCTCTCCGTGGGCGCTCCCGACGAAGCCGGCCTCAAAAGCCGATGGTGCCAGATAGACGCCTTGCTCGAGCATACCGTGAAAAAATCGCTTAAATCGCTCACCGTCACAGGCGCTAACGTCTGCGAAGCCGGTGACCTGCTTTTTATCGGTGAAAAATAGTCCGAACATGCCACAAACATGGTTCGTGGCTAACGGCACCTTGTTGTCGGCCGCGGCTTTTTTCAGCCCGGCAACAAGTTCGTTAGTTTTTTCCGACAAACTTTCGTAAAAACCGTCGGCCTCTGTCAGGGTTAATGTCGCTATTCCAGATGCCATTGCGATCGGGTTACCTGACAAGGTACCAGCCTGATATACCGGGCCACTTGGTGCGATGTGTTCCATAATGTCTCGTCTGCCGGCAAAAGCGCCAACGGGTAAACCGCCGCCAATAACTTTTCCCAGTACGGTTAAATCAGGTGTGATGCCGTAAAGTCCTTGTGCGCTTTCTGCGTGCACGCGAAACCCTGTCATCACCTCGTCGAAAATTAATAACGCGCCACTTTTAGCGCATGCGTTGGCTAACGCGTCGAGAAATTCCTCGCTCGGTGGAATGCAATTCATATTGCCGGCAATGGGTTCTACAATAACGGCTGCGATTTCATGACCGATTAAATCGAAGGTTTCTTTCACTTGTGTTGCGTTGTTGAATTCTAGGGTCAGCGTCAATTCTGCTAATGCGCCAGGGACCCCAGGAGAAGTTGGCACCCCGAAGGTCAGCGCGCCGGAGCCCGCTTTCACTAACAAAGAGTCCGCGTGCCCATGATAGCAGCCTTCAAATTTCACGAACTTGTCGCGACCGGTATAGCCTCGCGCGAGACGTATCGCGCTCATTGCGGCTTCCGTGCCAGAGCTCACCATGCGAACCAGGTCAACGGAAGGCACCCGTGCGCAAACTTTCTTGGCCAGTTCGGTCTCGATAGCTGTCGGTGCGCCAAACCCTAGTCCTTTTGATAACTGCGCATTAATTGCATCGATAACTGCCGGATGATTGTGACCTGCAATCATGGGACGCCCTTTTTTTTGTCCGCCCCATGTAAAAAACCCGACAAATTTACCAACCGACCGACTTCGGATTTTTATGTAGCGTAAGAGTCGGTCGGGTGATGCAACCAGAGGAAATTTGTGATCCCCGCCTTAAGATGGAGGGCTGGAAAGAGAATTTGGATGGGCTTTGAGAAGATTAAAGTCTTTGCATTCATAGTACTTGCAAGAGTTAAAGTTAAAATCAAGGGTTTCGACATCATCATCCACTTTTTGAAGGTGGATGATTTTGTTGAGTTCGGAGATTACCACTTTGGTGTATTCGTCACATATGCTATTTCCTTTTTTGGGATGCCTGGTGGAACCAGATTTTGTCTTGTCCATTGAAAACGGTAAGGCAGAGTCCAGACACTGCTTGTACTTCTTTTATACTCACCTCATATTCTATCTACCCGTTAGTTCTGTTCTAGATTCAAGAGATAAACTACGTACGATTGTAAAGCTGGAAAGTACTGTGTGAGTCAGAGTGCGTTTTGAGTAGCGT
>JBCCFA010000169.1:0-8657 GCA_039029975.1 Pseudomonadota bacterium | reverse complement strand
CGGGCCTTTTTTTTAGAATGAAATTATGACCGACGCCAATCTCTATCAATTTTTCCGCAAGCATTGGGATCTCAATCAAGAATTTTTGCTTGATGATGATGGTAAGCAGTTCACTTACGGCGATGCTGATTTCTTATCGGCGACGGTTGCAGGCACGCTAACGGCCCTCGGCTTGAAACCAGGTGACCGTGTTTCTGTCCAGGCGGATAAATCAACCGATTATCTGTGGCTTTACTTTGGCTGTTTGCGCGCGGGATTTGTTTTTCATCCCCTGAATCCGGCTTACACGCACAGTGAATTAACTTATTTTTTTGAAAACGCAGAGCCAAGCGTTCTCCTGTATGACAGCAGTCGGCCTGCGGCTGCGGACAGTGCCAAAGCCGCCGGTATAACAAACTTGTTCACCATGGACGTCGATGGCGGCGGTACCTTTCGTGAATTGCGCGCTCACAATACCCCACTCACGCGCATCGCAAATGTCCAAGCAGATGATCCGGCTGTCTTGTTGTACTCTTCCGGCACCACCGGCAAACCAAAAGGGATTCCACTAAGCCATCGCAACATTGCCACAAACGCAACCACGCTTGGGCAAGCATGGCAGTTCACGCAAAACGACGTGTTGTTGCACGCCCTTCCTATGTTTCATGCGCATGGGTTGTTTATTTCCCTGGGGTGCGTGTTAACCACTGGGTCGCGCATGGTTTATCAATCGGCTTTTAAGCCGGAGAACGTTGTCGACGCATTGCCCAACGCGAACGTGATGATGGGCGTTCCCACGTTTTATACCAGATTGCTTGAGCATGGCGGTTTGAATAAAGAAAACTGCAACCATATGCGATTATTCGTCTCTGGCTCCGCGCCGCTCAGAAAAGAGACCTTTGAAGAATTTGAAGCGAGCACAGCTCATCGTATTGTTGAACGCTATGGCATGTCTGAAACAATTATTCAAACGACCAACCCGGTCGACGGCGAACGCAAAGCTGGCACGGTGGGCCTGCCGCTGCCAGGCGTGCAAGTGCGCGTTGTTGGGGACAACAATGAACCACTCGCTGTTAACGAGATTGGCGATATTCAATCCAAGAGTGAATCCACGTTTCTTGAATATTGGCGCAACCCTGAGAAAACGATAGAGGATTTCACGGAGGATGGCTACTTGCGGACGGGGGATCAGGGGTTCTTAGACAGCGACGGCTACCTAACCATCGTGGGGCGCGAAAAAGATCTCGTCATCAGCGGCGGTCTCAACGTTTATCCCGCCGAGGTGGAACAACTCATAAACGAATGTGCCGGTGTCTTAGAAAGCGCTGTTATTGGTGTGCCGCACAGCGATTTCGGTGAGGCTGTAGTCGCGGTTGTGGTCGCGAAAGGGAACGAAACCGTCAGTCAAGAGGCTGTCATCGCGTTCGCTAAACAACACTTAGCGAACTTTAAAGTGCCAAAATCGGTGGTTGTTGTGGAGGGATTGCCGCGCAACACCATGGGGAAAGTGCAGAAAAATGTCTTGCGCGAACAATATCAATCCTTGTTGCAATAACGATCTAATCGCCCCAGCAGACGCCCCAAATTTGCGAAGCCTTGTCGTATAATCGTGGGCTGCAGCATAGAAGACTCAACGCGCCGTTTAGCCCGATTGTGTTGGCGATAAGACGAGGTCCCCTAAAGCGGGCTCTTGCCTGGGCGACGCGGTTTGTTGTGTCTTCGCCCTAGAATAAACAGAACAAGACCACGAGGGAGAACTAAGAATGGCTGGCCTTTACTACGAACAATTTGAAATTGGGCAAGTATTCAATCATGCAATGAGCCGTACGGTTACGGAAACAGATAACGTGATGTTTTCAACCATGACACACAACCCGGCGTTATTACATCTTGATGAAGAGTACTGCAAAAATGAAACTGAGTTTGGACAACGAATCGTAAATAGTTGCTTCACCCTGGCGCTCATGGTGGGCGTTACCGTTCACGATACGACCTTGGGCACGACCGTCGGTAATTTAGGTTGGGATGAGGTGCGCTTCCCACGGCCCGTTTTCCACGGCGATACCTTGCATTTTCAAACCGAAATACTCGACAAGCGTGAAAGCAAATCGCGACCGAATAACGGGATTGTCACTTTTGGCCATCGCGCGTTTAATCAGCGCGACGAAGAAGTCGCGAACTGTAAACGTACTGGTCTCATGTTGAAGCAGCCAACATGAGTTTACGATCTTGGCTGTTTGTACCTGGAGATAGCGAAAAGAAACTCGCCAAGGGCGCCGGAACTGGCGCTGATGTACTTATCTTAGACTTGGAAGATGCGGTCGCAGACGCGCGCAAGCCGGTGGGGCGCGAGATGGTGCGCGAATACTTGCAAAACGCCGATCGCAGCAAGCAACAACTTTGGGTGCGCATGAATCCCCTTGATACCTCGCACGCTTTGCTTGATTTGGCCGGGGTGATTCAAGGCAAGCCCGATGGTTTGATTCTGCCTAAAGCAGAATCCGCCGCAGATACCTATCAACTGGGCCATTACTTAGATGCACTGGAAATTGAGCATGGTTTGAGCCGAGGTGAAACAAAAGTCCTCGCACTCGTCACCGAAACGCCAGGCGCGTTACTCACCTTAGACGGATACCGCAGTCCGGATGCGCGGGTCACGGCGTTGTCCTGGGGCGCCGAAGATTTGAGCGCCGCGCTAGGTGCTTCCAGTAATCGTGATAGTGCAGGGGGGTTGACTGACCCCTACTTATTAGCGCGCTCTCTGTGTTTATACGCTGCCCACGCAGCCGGTGTGCAACCGGTAGATACCGTCTTACCCGATTTTCGGGATGATGAGGGTTTGCGCGAAGTGAGTAATGCCGCACGGCGAGATGGTTTTACGGGCAAGATCGCGATCCATCCCAATCAAGTCGCGATTATTAACGACGCTTTCACGCCAAGCCCGGAAGAGGTTGAGCACGCTCGCGCGGTAATCAAATTATTTGCCGATAACCCGGACGCGGGCACCTTAAGCCTAGACGGCAAGATGTTAGATAAACCGCACTTAACCCAAGCCGAGCGGGTTGTGGCAACGGCCGAACGGCTGCAGCAATAGATGCTTTGCAGTGCTCAAAGTAAGCGTAACGAAAATAAAGCAATGCAAACGACGAATGAACCAGTGCGTTCCACGGCGTTTGCTTTAGCATACTAAGTAGTGAATTAATGAGGTGATGACAATGCATCCAGACGAATGGCGCGCGAAGAAACAATATGTTGAAGTCAACGGGTCCAAAATGGCTTACGTTGAAATGGGCAGCGGCGATCCCATTATTTTCCAACACGGCAATCCAACATCTTCGTATTTGTGGCGGAATATCATGCCGCAGCTCTCCGATCTAGGGCGCTGTATTGCAGTCGATCTGATTGGCATGGGCGATTCAGACAAGCTCGCAAATTCCGGCCCAGATCGCTACACCTTAAAAGAACACCAGCAATATCTCTACGGCGCATGGGAAGCGCTGGGTGTGTCGTCGAACGTCACGTTCGTGATTCACGATTGGGGTTCTGCCTTGGGCTTTGATTGGTGTAGACAACATCCAGATGCTGTTAAAGGGGTTGCGCACATGGAAGGCGTGGTGAAACGCATTCCGTGGGAAGAATGGCCGGATGCCGCAACGGATATTTTCCGTGCGTTCCGCTCACCCGCTGGCGAAGATGTGGTATTGGATAAGAATGTGTTTGTTGAAGGCGTGCTGCCCAATTCGATCATGCGTGATCTAACTGAAGATGAAATGGATGCCTATCGGGCGCCGTTTCTAAACGCCGGCGAAGACAGGCGGCCGACCTTGTCCTGGCCGCGCCAGATTCCGCTTGGCGACGAACCGGTGGAAGTTTGCGAAATGGTTGATGCGTACGGTGCCTTTATGAAAGAAGCCGAGTTTCCAAAACTATTTATTGCTGGTGAGCCCGGCATGATCATGAATGGCAGTCCCGGGGAGTTCGCGCGGAGTTGGAAAAATACCAGCGAGGCTTCGGTAAAAGGATTGCATTTCCTGCAAGAAGATTCGCCTGACGAAATAGCAGCAGCAGTGAAAGCTTGGATGCAAGACATGTCTTGATCAAGCGGCGCGTTTGTTGTTCGTAAAGCACTCTCAAGAGGTGCAAACTTGTTCGTTTTAATCACTGGCCTAGGCTTGTTTTTCGTTGTGCACTTGGTACCGAATTTCACCTCATTGCACCGTCACCTCGTGGGCCGTTTTGGTGAAAACGAATACAAATTTGGAACCGGCGTGCTTACGCTGGTTGCTTTTGGACTAATCGTGATTGGCATGCGCGACATTCCGTATGCGCAAGTTTGGCTACCGCCGGTTTGGCTTCATCTATTCGTGCTACCGCTATTGTTCGTGGCATTCTTTTTTATCGCCTCTAGTTTTGTGCCATCGAACATGCCAAGACTCGTTGGACAGCCAATTTACATCGGCATCATTTTATTTAGCGTGGCGCATTTACTGGTCAATGACGATCTGGGCTCAATTATCCTGTTCGCAAGCTTCTTGGTATTCTCGGTGTTGCATATTTTCTTGGCCAATCAGCGTGGGGTGAAACGATCCACCCGTCGTTATCCGTTCCGCCTGGAAACGATGCCAGTGGCCGTTGGCGGGGTGCTCCTTATCGTGAGTTTTTTATTGCACGCGCGCCTAATTGGCGTCCCACCGGGGATACATTAGTCTGCAAAAACGACGAAGGGATAGAGAAAAATGTCAGCAAGCATCGTTATTAGTGATTTCGTCAAAGTTGGTTTAACGCAATCTCGCGAAGAGCAAGTGGTCAAAGCCATGACGGTGGGTGCTTTGGTTGAAGGCATGCCGTACGTGTACTCCACGCCTTATATGATTCAAGTCATGGAAGTCGTGGCCGAAAATCTTACCGCGCCATTATTGCCCAAAGGTTGGGTATCCGTCGGGACGCGTGTCGATGTGAAACACTTAAAAGCAACACCGTTAGATTTCACGGTCACTACCACGGCTGAAGTCGTGGGCGTCACTGATAAAGCTATCCATTACAAAGTGAGCGCTCATGACGGTATCGAATTGGTGGGCGAGGGAGTGCACTATCGTGGTGTGGTGCAGCTAACAAGATTCGAAGCTGGCATGGCAAAAAAGTCAGGCATTCGCGAATAAAGCTCGTTTTCGATCGCTATTAAGCGCTTTTAAGCAGTCTTCTCCGTATTTCGTCTCCTCCAATAGCGGAAAATTCCTGGTTTTAATAGACCGCGAACCGTTGCTCCCCATATGCTGAGGGTAGTTATACAGCAACATTTATGGTTTATTGCAGCCGTTCGGTCAATTTTCGTTTCGGGGGAGGAACGTTATCGATGGATATTCAAAGTTTATTAAGTTCGATTCAAGGCACACTGGGCAGCTCCTTGCCCGGTATCGTGGGTGCCCTGCTGATCCTAATTGTCGGTTGGTTTTTCGCGATTGCGATTCGCGCCGGTGTTCGGCGAGGCTTGGGCAAGGTGGGGTTGAATGCACGTTTGGGTAGTAGTTTCGACGCTGAAAGCTTCCTGAGCAAAGTTGCGTTCTGGGTCATCATGGCTTTCGTTTTTATTGGGGTGTTTAACGCGCTTGATCTCACCGCATTTTCAGAACCGTTGGATGCCTTGGTGAGTCAAGTCACGGGTTACTTACCGAAGGGTGTTGCAGCATTAATCGTCGGTTTGGTGGGCTGGGCTTTGGCGGGTGGCGCACGCACGGTTGTTGCCAATGGTTTGGCGCAAACGAGCTTAGACGAAAAACTAGCCGGCGATGCCGGTGTGGCACCAGTTTCAAGCAATATGTCTAATATTGCCTACTGGCTAGTTATCTTACTGTTTCTGCCGATTGTGCTGGGGATTTTAGGGCTGCAAGGTTTATTAGCACCCGTACAGGGTATGGTGGACGACTTCCTGGCGGTGCTGCCAAATATTTTTGCCGCTGCGGTTATCGGCTTTGTTGGTTGGTTAGTCGCGAAAATCGTGCGCGAAATCGTCACAAATTTGTCGGCTTCAGCAGGCATTGATAATGCGTGGGATAAAGCCGGCATCAGCGGCGAGACGAAGTTGTCTAACGTGTTGGGCTTGGTGGTATTTATTTTTATCTTAGTGCCCTCGTTGATTGCGGCCTTCGAGAAGCTAAACATTAGCGTCATTTCAGATCCCGCTACCCATATGCTCGGCATGTTTCTGACGGCCATTCCAAACATTGTGGCGGCTGCCGTTATTTTAACGATTACCTGGTTCGTCGCCCGCTTCGTTGCCGGTTTGTTAGGCGACGTATTACAAGCAACAGCTTTCGATCAGTGGCCATCTCGCATGGGGCTAACGGCGCTTGCCGACAGCGGCTTCAAGCTATCGGATTTTGCCTCTCGGTTGGTGATTTTCTTCGCAATGTTGTTTGCCTCCGTCGAAGCAGCGAACCGTTTAGGCTTTTATCAGGTGCGCGACGTGGTTACCGAGTTTATCCAGTTTGCTGGGCAAATTTTGCTGGGTTCCGTCATTATCATGGTGGGTGTTTGGTTGGCTAATATGGCGGCTAGAGCAATTACCACGGTTAACGCCGGCAATGCGCATTACGCTGGAATCGCGCGGTTCGCTATCATCGGCATCGTATTAGCCATGGGATTGCGGGCCATGGGTATTGCCGATGATATTGTGAATCTAGCCTTCGCACTTACCTTGGGCGCGATAGCCGTCGCCTTCGCACTTTCTTTCGGCCTAGGTGGTCGCGAAGCCGCGGGTGAGCAAATGTCGCACTGGCTACGAAGCATGCGCAACAGCTAGCCTTAGTTTTCAACATTCGAGCGTCAAACGTTGATTACTCGCTGATGTTTGGCGCTTTTTTTTGCCTACTTTTAACGATCGTCTAAATGCATGTAATAATCACAGGCATCGCGGGAGGATCGCAGAGGATCACAAATGAGTGCGCAAAATGATAATGTCCAAAAGGTCACAACCTTGGGACTCAAAAATCTAAAAAGCAGTGGTGAGAAAATTGCCTCACTAACGGCCTACGACTCAGCATTCGCTACGGTTTTAGATAATGCGGGGATGGATTTCATTTTAGTAGGAGATTCCGTGGGGATGGTTGTTCAGGGGCACGAAACCACGATTCCGGTCACCGTCGATGAAATGATTTATCACACTCAAATGGTCTCTCGGGGCGTGAAGCGTGCGATGGTGATGACGGATCTGCCATTTATGAGCTATTCCTCGCCGCAAGACTGTCTTGAGAATGCGGCACGGTTGATGAAGGAAGGCGGTGCTGAAATCGTCAAGCTCGAATGGGGGGCATTGGAAATTCCGATGGTGTCCCGCCTAACCGAATGCGGCATACCGGTTTGCGCACATTTAGGCCTAACCCCGCAAGCCATCCACAAATACGGCGCTTATCGCGTGCAAGGTCGAGAAGACGACACGGCGAAAAAAATGATCGACGACGCCCAAGCTCTAGAGGAGGCGGGCGCTGACGTGTTACTACTAGAATGCGTACCCACGCCGTTAGCGAAAACGATTACCGAAAATGCGTCTGTGCCAGTAATTGGTATTGGGGCTGGTCAATATGTGGATGGTCAAATATTAGTGTTATATGACATTTTAGATATTTGGCCGGGGAAGCGGACGCGCTTTTCCAAAAATTACATGGCGCTCGCCGGCTCCATTCAAGGCGCTGTCGAAACTTATGTGAAAGAAGTTAAAGCGGTGACATTTCCGACGGCGGAGTATGCTTTTGAGTAAAGAACTCGACGATTTAGTCAATTCGCTTACCCTTGAGCGATTAGAAGAGAACCTATTTCGTGGTGTGGTCGCCGATACCACGGTGAAACGCGTGTATGGCGGGAAGGTGTTAGGCGAGGCCATCATGGCTGCGCAGCAAACGGCGGAGCAAGACCGCACCGTCCATTCGATTCACGCCTATTTTTTGCGCGAGGCGGATGCTTTCAACCCAATTATCTACGACGTGGAGCGCAGTCGAGACGGACGGAGCTTTTCCGCGCGTCGCGTCACAGCCATCCAATATGGTCGGCCGATTTTTATTCTCGAAGCCTCTTTTCATAAAGAAGAAGACGGCATGACGTATCAAACGCCAATGGCAGATGTGCCACCACCGAGTAAACTAACTCGAGTGAGTTTTGAAACGTCTCGCATTGAAGAGGCACCGCCAAAAATTCAACGCATGCGTAACATCGCTGCGTCATTTGAAATTCGGCCACTCGAAAATGCATCTGAAGACAATTCAACGCGCCGCATCTGGGTGAAAACGGTTGATGCATTGCCTGATGACGCCATTATGCATCGTACCATCATGGCATATGTCTCGGATTTCGGGTTGCTTTGGACGGTGATCGCTTCGAAAGGTTACAAAATCAGTAACGACGATTTAATGCTCGCTAGCTTAGATCATGCCATGTGGTTTCACCGCCCGTTTCGAATTGACGATTGGTTACTTTACGAATGTGAAGCCGTGTCGGCGGCAAGCGCACGCGGATTAGCGAAAGGGGCTTTCTACACCGAAAATGGCGAGCTTGTTTGCACCGTGATGCAGGAAGGTTTGATTCGTTTATTAGACAAAAACTAGCATGGGGAGCGGTATCGTCCGCGTAACGCGAATAAGGCTAGGACGAATACCGGGAGGGCAGGCGGCAGCGGAACAGCCGTGATT
>JBCCFA010000168.1:0-8679 GCA_039029975.1 Pseudomonadota bacterium | reverse complement strand
TGAGGACCGCAATACTTTGTTCGCATTGAGATTATTACCGAAAAAGTGATTTTTAGCGCCAGGAATGTGGCCGGCGCGCGGGTCAATGGGCTCAAACTCACCGCGATAGCGACGCGCTTCCCGCCCATCAACTAACAAATCCACGCTACCAAGCGCTGAGTGAACAACGAGTCGACTCTCGTTAACAGTTAGGCCCAAACTGCCCGCCGATTGTGACTCCTCGCCGCTGGCTTGCTTGTAGCCGCCAGCCAGCCAAGCTGCCCAACCGCCGTCGAGCAAAAAAACTTGTTTGTGGCCAATGTAACGCAGCATCCACCAGGCGCGTGCGGCGATCATGCCGCCGGAGTCATCGTAAATAACCACTCGAGACGCGTCAGACACACCCAGTGCCGCGAAGCGCGTTTGAATCACCTCTGGGGCCGGCATTGGGTGACGTCCGCAATCAGTCTGGGAGTTACCGCTCAGATCTTTATCCAAATGCGCATACACGGCGCCCGGTATGTGGCCCTCCAAATAAGCGTTGCGGCCGGCTTCCGGTGCGCCTAAATCAAACCGTGTATCGATAATTAGCCAGTCTTCATTCAGCCTTCCGGCTAAGGAATTAGCACCGAGCAAATAATTCTCTGAGCCCGTCATTCCGGCAAACCTCTCTTTTGTGTTTATTGGGTTATCCTTGTTAGGGTGTATTCTCATTCAAAATTCTACCGCTGGCGAATCGCTGCGGTGGGTGCAATCGTTCTCCTCCTGTGTTTTAACGCAGGTTGCACATCAGTCGCCTATTACGGGCAAGCGACCCGCGGACATTTATCGATATTAGCGCAGCGCCAATCACTAGAAGACGTGATTACCGATTCCGCGACCCCAGACGCGGTCAAAGAAAAACTCAAGCTCGTCCGAGAGATTCGCAAGTTCGCCTCCGACAGTCTCTTGCTTCCAGAGAACAACAGCTACCAGAGCTATGTCGACCTAAAACGCCGTTACGTGGTGTGGAACGTGTTCGCCGCACCCGCCCTTTCGCTTCAGCCGATTGAATCATGTTTTGTCATCGTTGGCTGCCTGAGCTATCGAGGATATTACGCAAAAGAAGACGCTGAGGCCTTCGCTGAACAATTGCGCCAAGATGGCCATGACGTCTACCTAGGCGGTGTTGCCGCGTATTCGACGCTAGGTTGGTTCGACGATCCGGTCTTGAATACGATGCTGTATTGGGACGACAGGCGACTGGCGCGGCTTATTTTTCACGAGTTGACCCACCAATTGCTCTACGTCAAAGATGACGCCAAATTCAACGAAAGTTTCGCTACAAGCTTCGCCGAAATTGGCCTACAGCGATGGCTGATTAACTCTAGCGCCGCGCAAACCGAAGATGTCAACGAATTACTTCGTAAGGACAAAGCGCGCGAAATCGATTTTATTGAGATACTCCAACACACTCAGCACCGCCTGAAAGACATCTACGCAAGCTCAAGCCCCAGTGAGGATAAGTTCCGAGATAAACAAGCGGCCTTTGCCGCGTTACTCGTTGATTACGAGCAATTTAAACAACGTTGGAATGGCTACGCCGGGTATGACGACTGGATGACTAAGGACTTAAATAACGCGAAAATCGCGTCTGTTGCCACTTACCACAGCTATGACGATGCGTTTCAACATATACTTAATAATGTCGATAATGACATTGCGCGGTTCCTAAACGCGGTGCGTGCTATCGCTGCGTTAGACCAAGACGCAAGACATCGTTGTCTGCGCGAATTGACTGCAAACAAGGACTATCAATGCGGAACTTGAGGACATCCGAAATAGATGAGTTATGCGAGTCCAAAGGTTGAATAGAATATCGCTAGTTTTTCTTATCCTGATTGGGCTGCTGGTCGTCAACACTGCCCAAGCGGACAATGCGTTGCAGCAGGAAATCGCACGCGGGAAATTACTCGTCGCAAACGAAGCGCTACAAGATCCGAATTTTGATAGTGCTGTCGTACTAATTGTCGGCCATGGAAATTTAGGCACCCTCGGCCTCATCATAAATCGACCATTTGAAGATCCCAACCAAATTGAGCTACCTGCTGATTTGGTCTCTCTATTTAAAGATTCACCAAGACATTTTGGCGGACCGGTGCCATCAAACGGTTTAATCGCGCTGGTGGCCAGCGACTATACGGTGCCAAACGCCATTCACGTTCACGGTAATATCTATTTTTTAGACAACCCTCAGGCGTTCGAATATTTGCTTAACGAACTCGAATCTCCCCAGCCAACGCGAATTTATAAAGGCATCTCTAGTTGGATTCCGGGGCAGCTCGCCGCTGAGATTCGGGCAGGCGCTTGGTATGTGTTAGATCCTCAACCGGCATTAGTCTTTGGTGACAGCACCAAGATGTGGGAAGCGCTACTAACAAAAATTCATGCCAAGTGGGTAAAAAGTCCCGTTCTTGAACAAAAAAACCTATCGCATTTTAGTGCCGACAGTATAATTCTGAGCTATAACAAACCTTTAACTATCCGCTTTCGCTACCCTAATAGATCCACATTTCGTGAAAATGATTAAACACCGAGTAAACGAGCAGTGAGTTCATCAGCCGACAATTTAGCATTGGAAATCGGTGATCAAACGATCACTTTCCACTCATTGGCGGAATTCGAATTTGCGATGTCTGGCCGCACCGATGTACCTTCGCGAAAAATTGCCGAACTGGTCGCGTTAACAAGAGAGGAATTAAAAAAGGAAGCGAAAGCAATTAAAGCTGTCGAACAAATGTTTGTTGATGTGCTTGCTAAGTCCATTGATGAACCCGGCACAATCGCGGAGCTACTGAGCCAGATCGATGTGCATGTTTTTTCCCAAGATCATCATTGGCGTGACTTGATGCGTTCGCTCAATGAAAAACCTGAGGACTATGACGATCTGCGGCGCATAGCCTTGGTCAAATACATGCAGTACCTGCGATCTCGGCAAGACGTAATTAAGCAAACTTACGCAGTAAAAAAACGCGAAGATCGCGCACAAACGAACTCGACCAGTCAAACGGACAATAAATCCCCCGACATTCGCGACACCGTTATTTTCGATACGGTCGTCGCGGAACAAGATAAGGATCAAACGAAAGATTTCACCCGGCTCCCAAAAGGCGAGTCCGTGCATCTAAAATTACATCCGAAAGAAATCGTCCCGTTACGCTTATCTAAGCACGCGTTTCATATCGTTCACGACGACACATTAAGACTAATCGACGACCAAAACGAACCGCACGTGTTAAAGCGGGGCAAAAACGTCGTCGGCCGCGATAGTGTGTGTAATATCGTGTTAGATAGCGTTTACCGTGATGTCTCTCGCGTCCACTTAATCATCGAAGTGTCTAGCGAAGACACCGTCCGAATCACGGATCTGTCTTCCCACGGTTCATATGTTCCGCGCCGATTCGTCGATTTCGACCAACATCAGTAGGCTTTTGAGATAGCCCAGAAACTGGGCGGACCTGCCTGGAAATACCAAATTAGTCGCTTTCAAACCGCGATTCGCGGCTAACGGTTCTATTGCGAAAATCCCCGAGGCCCAAGATGGCGGGTTTAAGCGCGAGACGTGGATACGCGATCTAATCAGTACAGGCGAAGGGGCCTCTGATTAGCCCTGGACGAAGTAGATTGCGAGTTGCAATCAGGGTATTCCGAAATGTCATACCATAGAAAGAATCGTTATTTCCGCAGCAAAATTTCCCTCGCTAAGATTGAGTTAGTTCTAATGCAGCGGCGGATTTCCAGTGCACATAACCTTTGTAAAAAACTTATCTACGGCAGGCGCGACAACAACTGAAGCGATTCAATTTGAGCGCCAATTGCGGGCCATTGGGTTATGGCCAGCCGTCAACCGAGTACAAGCGCTATCCGACGCCGCCGCGCCGCACATCATTGTCCGACAAGATGGGCGAGAACAGCATTACAAGAACCTAGAAGACTTTCTGAAGTCAGAACGCCCACATGAGGGATTACTGCCGGAAGCCGCCTGCTGGTAGTAGCGCCTTATCGCTAGTGGCTAGGAAGCGGAATCGACGCAAGTAAGCTGTCGACCTCCTCGCGGGTCCGCAATTCCAACGTTTTGCGAACCAATTCCGGCGTTAAATGCGGCGCAAAATATTCCATAAAGTCGTACATGTAGCTGCGTAAATAGCTGCCTTTACGAAATCCAATCTTTGTAATGCTTGGTTCAAACAGATGGCTCGCATCAAGTGCCACCAGTCCTTCGTCGGTGACTGGGTCAACAGCCAAGCTCGCTACAATGCCAATCCCTAGCCCGAGGCGCACGTATGTTTTGATCACGTCCGCGTCCACCGCAGTGAAAACAACTTTTGGGTTTAAACCACGCGCTTGAAAAGCATGATCGAGTTGCGAACGGCCAGTGAAACCAAATACATACGTCACGATAGGATATTCCGCAATCACGTCAATGCTTAGCTCGTCCACTTGAGTAAGTGGATGTCCTTCAGGAACCACAATGCTGCGATTCCAGCGGTAACAAGGCAACATGATCAAATCGTCAAATAACTCCAAAGCTTCGGTAGCAATGGCAAAATCAACGTGCCGATTGGCCGCTAGTTCCGATATCTGCATCGGTGTGCCTTGATGCATGTGAAGGGCGACATCAGGATAAGTCTCGATAAACTTCTCAATGGTTGGCGGCAGCACATAACGCGCCTGCGTATGCGTGGTGGCAATCGACAAGCTGCCGCGACTATCGTCGAGGTGTTCGTCGGCGATGCGCTTTATATTCTCTACTTCACCAAGTATGAGACCGGCTACGCGGATAATTGATTGGCCAGCGGGTGTAATATCTGTAAGGTGTTTACCGCTACGTTGGAAAATCTGAATGCCTAACTCGTCTTCGAGCAAGCGTATTTGTTTACTTACGCCCGGCTGCGAGGTGAACAAACTCTCAGCGGTCGCGGAAACGTTCAACTCATGTTTCGAAACTTCCCAAATATATTTAAGCTGTTGTAGTTTCATCGATGGCCACCCCGTTTGCTTGGGCAATTGATATTTTAAGAGTATAAGAAAATAAAGATTTATTCCAATAGAGTATAAATGAAGAATCTCATGCAGCGCGGCCTTAGGTCTGTTGCCCACACGCTTATCCCACCACGAATCCTAAAACACCAAATTGCGCACAGGAATTGGCGCCGTGGGGAACGCGAAATTAAGTTCCTTCACGAGCTAGTCGACCCGGCGCGGACCGCCGTCGATGTCGGCGCCTACATGGGTGCATACACATATTTCTTAGCAAAGCTTGCGACACATGTGCATGCCTTCGAGCCCCAGGTCAGCTGCCAAGAATTCTTAAGCCGCGCCTATCCAGAGAAGGTCACAGTTCATCGCTCCGCAGTCTCGAATTTCAACGGCGAGATGGGTATGCAGAACGCGCATTACGATTCTCAAAATCAGGGGGCGAGATTACACTCGCAAGAAAATTTGCCCGCTGATTCGGCAAGCCCGGCGTCGCTCTTCGAAGTGACTGTAACCCGTCTGGATGATGTTGACCTTGGCACGGTCGGTTTCATAAAAATCGATGCCGAGGGTGAAGAATCTAACGTGCTGGAAGGTGCAGAGACGCTCGTCGAAACAAACAAACCCGTGTTATTAATTGAAATCGAACAACGACATCGCGAACAGGATATTTACGAAGTGTTCAAAAAAATTGAATCGATAGGTTACAACGGTCAATTTATTCTTGACGGTGAACGCCGCTCGCTCCGCACATTCTCAGTAGAGCACCATCAATTCGCACGGCTCAAAGGCGATAAGACTCAGCCCTACATTAATAATTTTATTTTTGAACCGAAAAGGTGAGGCACAAAAAAACCGGCCGGACTATTGTCCGGCCGGTTCTCGTGTTGTTGTTGTCCTACTCTTACTGTCGGGGCTTACAGACGCCAATCACCCATTCAAACGTGCTCAGCGTTGTAATCCTTGATAAAAACTGCCATTTGGTCCTTCAACTGAAGTTTTTGTTTTTTTAGCTGTTCCAAATTCAATTCGTCTATCGCTAGATCGCCATGGTTAGCCTGCGAAACTTGTGATTTCAACACGGCATGTTTGTCATACAAACGTCGGAACTGCTCGGATTCAAGTATTAGTGCGTCGATCGTTTCTTGCTGATTTTCGAACATTCAACTTCCTCCTGTTTTCTTCACCCTGATTTGCCTGTCCCTTCTAAAACCCTAGATTATGGTCAGCTGATCGGCAAGGACCATCCTGAAATTAGTATTAAACACATCGTAAACATATGATTTTTATAAAAAAATAGTGTCAAAATCTCTGTGGGCCGAAGCAGATCGACTAAGTCGTTGTATCGCCCCAAGTTTTCCACCCAGTAATCTGCGTGGTCGAAAATCTGAATTCCAAGTAGGATGGCAAAATGACCAATTTGAAGACCCGGGCATGAGCGAGCGGATACTGTTCCTGACCGGCAGGCTAGCCGAATCCAGCCTCAATAAAACGCTAGAAAGCATCCCCGATCGGCAATTTTCTTTCGATATTAAGGTGCTCGGCGTGTCCGTTGCAGCACTAATGACCACCGATTTAATTGCCAAACGCCTCGATCCGTTTGATGGCGTTGATAGGGTGATTCTCCCGGGCCGCTGCCGCGGCGAATTAGCTATATTAGAGACCCAATTTGGTGTCCCTTTTGAACGCGGACCCGAAGAATTAAAAGATCTGCCACAGTTTTTTGGCGGTGAAAAATATCAATTCGATCTTTCTCACCATGATATGAAGATCTTTGCGGAGATTGTCGACGCGCCTCAGAGCAGCGTGTCCTCAATCGTCTCAAGAGCAGAACGATATCGACTCGACGGCGCTGATGTCATCGATATCGGATGCCTACCAAACACCCCGTTCCCGCATTTGGAAGACACGATCAAGGCTTTAAAACACGAGAACTTCATCGTGAGCGTTGATTCATTAGCCGATGACGACTTGTTGCGCGGCGGCCGGGCCGGCGCGGATTATTTGTTTAGTCTAAGCGAAAGGAGTTTATGGATTGCGGACGAAGTTGACAGCACACCAATTTTGATTGGCGATACGCCAACTGATCTTGATTCCTGTATTCGCACGGTGGAGAAATTTTTACCGACCGGCAAAGCCTTCTACGCCGACCCAATACTCGACCCAATACATTACGGATTCGTCGATTCAATTAATCGCTATAAGGGACTCAGAGATCGTTTCCCCAATATCGAGATCTTAATGGGCATTGGAAATCTATCGGAATTAACCCACGCTGATACGCTGGGCGTGAATACAATGTTACTTGGGATCGCTTCCGAGCTAAACATCACGGCGCTACTCACCACCGAAGTATCGCGCCATTGTCGCTCGGTTGTAAAAGAGCTCGATAGTGGGCGTCGAATCATGTTTGCCGCGCGCGGAGAAAGCATGCCGCCGCGCCACATCGACGAAGCACTCTTGGCACTTCATGATCGACACCCGTTCCCCTACAGCACTTCGGAAATCAATGAATTTGCCGACGCCGTTAAGGACACCAATTTTCGTATTCAAGTTAACGAACAGGGAATTCATGTTTACAACCGCGATGGCATACGCCGAGCAACCGATCCGTATGATTTATTTCCGAAGTTGAATGTGGACGACGACGCACCGCATGCGTTCTATCTGGGATTAGAGTTGGCCCGTGCCGAAATCGCCTGGCAGTTAGGTAAGCGGTACGAACAAGATGAACTCCTGTCCTGGGGATGCGTATGGCGAGACGAACCTGACGACCTTACGCAGTTCAGCGAGGAAAAATCCACCCTCAAAGCGCGCAAGCACAACTACAAAACGAAGAGATCGAAAGGCTAAGCGGGATCTTGGAGCGTATTGGCAGGAATCGCCGCGCCAATCGCGATAAAAAGCCAAGCAAAACTTGACCAATACGACCCGTAAAACGCCAAATGGACGTTTAGCGGAAACCAGGCCACGACAGCTAAGGCCAGCCAGACCACAGAGTCAGAATCTCGCCCTCTACGCGCCCACATGGCGCGGAACACAAAGACAAAAAACATTATCAGTCCTAACAAGCCGACCAAGCCGGTTTCCACCAAAACCTCCAGCCCCATCAGGTGCGGGTGGGTTTGCCCCTTGCCATGTCGCGCAATCCAGTAGTCATTGGGTGCGGCGAAATCGTTGTATGCGTAACGATAACCGCGGGGTCCAATGCCCGTCACCGGAGAAGATTTAAAAATGCGGGCTCCAGTATCCCAAAGCGTTAATCGTCTGGAAGTTGCGATGTCAAGCGTCTCGTAGTCGGAGTTTAAGGCCGAAAGAGTTGTCTGCAGTGTTTTACCAACGCTAGGCACAAAATAAGACGTACCGGCGATAACTAACAGAACCGCAACAGGTCCAAAGATTTTTGCGCGCCATGAAAGCGCCGACATGCGGAGAAAAAATACCACCCACACAGTCAAGCCCACTGCCAACATTAACCAGGCGCTGCGCTTCAAAGATAACAGCACGACGACTGCATACGGAAGCAAGACAACCCATTTCCAATTTGAATTAGGCCCTCGTTCACGGAGTGCATAAAGCGCCAAAGGCAAAAATAGGGCTAGCACCAAACCAAGACGTTGATTGGCATCAAACATTCCGGTCAATACGGCGCTGTCGCGTGGAAAACCTAAGAAATTAAATCCC
>JBCCFA010000167.1:0-8679 GCA_039029975.1 Pseudomonadota bacterium | reverse complement strand
TACGGCTCTACAAAACCGATCTACATATTTTTCTTGATGTCGCCGACTCCGGCTGCGGGATCCCGGCGGAAGAACGCGAACGCGTTACGGAGAGATTCTATCGCGCAGAACGCGCGCGCAACACCAAAGGTAATGGTTTGGGTTTAAGCCTAGTTAAAGCGATTGCCGAAGCGCATGCTGCGGAACTTAGGCTGGAAGATAACAGGCCGGGACTAATTGTAAGACTTATCTTCAAAACCAATGCCAGCAGCATCGGCAAGAAGGTAGCCTAATCTTTTCAGTGCTTTTCCTTTCAACGCTGTCCTCCAGCGGATCCGACATGTAGAATGAGGTCATCTATAACCGAAGCCCGCACAACTGAAATCGATGAACAAACTCTTAATTGCGAATCGAGGCGAGATCGCATGCCGTATCATGAGGTCGGCGAAAAAAATGGGCCTAGCGACGGTTGCCGTTTATTCGGAGGCTGACGCAGATGCCCTTCACGTTAATAGTGCTGACGAAGCAGTTTTATTGGGGCCAGCGAAGGCGCAAGAAAGCTATTTAGTGAGCGAGAAAATAATCGCGGCTGCCTTGGAAACAAATGCTGACGCGATTCATCCCGGTTATGGTTTTTTAGCAGAGAACGCAGATTTCGCGCGCAAGGTAATTGCAGCGGGATTGACTTGGGTTGGCCCAACGCCCGAACAAATCGAAGCGATGGGTGATAAGGAGCGCGCCAAAATCGTCGCCGAGCAGGTGTCGGTACCTACGTTGCCAGGCAGCAAAAGAATTGAAAATGTAGCCGAAGTTAATCTTGCGGCGCTTGGCGATGCGGTAGGTTATCCATTACTCGTCAAAGCTTGCGCTGGCGGCGGCGGCATCGGGATGCGTTTGGTCAATAATGCCGAGGAGTTGGAAAAGGTCGTTGAAGGGACTCAAACAATGGCCGAACGTTCGTTCGGTGACGGTTCGGTGTTCTTGGAACGCTACATACCGAAAGCCCGGCACGTAGAAGTTCAAGTGTTTGGGTTTGGTGACGGTCGCGCTGTGCATTTATTCGAGCGGGATTGTTCCATCCAACGACGATTCCAAAAAGTTATCGAAGAATCTCCGGCGCCTAACCTACCTTATGAGGTGCGGGACTCGATGGCCCGTTCGGCTGTCGCCTTAGCGGCCAGCCAGCATTACGTTGGTGCGGGTACGGTTGAATTTGTCGTTGATGCTGATAGCAAAGAGTTCTTTTTCTTGGAAATGAATACTCGTGTCCAAGTAGAGCATCCGGTGACCGAAATGGTTACGGGTCATGATATTGTCGCGCTTCAATTAGGGCTCGCGAGTGGCGCAAAAATTGCCGACCTGGTCCAAGAAGACGTCGCTATTACAGGGCACGCGATAGAGTGTCGCTTGTATGCGGAAAATCCCGAAAAAATGTTTTTGCCGTCTCCAGGCGAGTTGTCGACTTTTAGGATGCCAGCGGAAAGCGCATCAGTTAGGGTGGATACCGGAGTTCGCGAAGGTGACAAAATTACACCCTATTATGATCCGATGATCGCAAAACTGATCTGTTACGCGCCCACCCGCGCGGCTGCTATTGACGAAATGTCAAAGGCCCTGCAGCAGGTTGAAATTGAAGGCATCGCGAATAACGTCGAGTTTTTAGGCCGAGCCGTATCGCATCAACAGTTTGTTGACGGAGACGTATTCACGGGTTTTATAGACGCGAACAAGAATGAACTAATTGGTTGAGTTGGAATATGGTGAGATATTCCAACTACCGGTCTGCGCGTAAATAACAAAATCTACGGATATTGCACATGGTATACGAAGAGCCAAAATTTTTGCCGGGGGGCGATCGGTTCTTACTGATCGAATTCGGTGACGAGCTCACGTTAGAGCTTAATTTCTTTTCGCAAACTGTTGCCCGTGAAACGACACAACAGAAAATTAAAGGCGTTGTTGAAACTGCTCCGTGTTTTTCTTCGTTACTTATTCATTATGAGCCCGACGACGTCTCGTTTGACGATTTATCAAAGGAAATGTCTCGCTTGATAGAAAGCTGTGGACAATCAGAAGATGTCGAGGTAATGAGTCGGTTGATTTATATGCCAACGGTCTATCTGGATCCGTGGACGCAAGCGGCGATGGAAGAGTATCGGGAAAAGATAAACCCGGATAAACAACCTGATCCGCAGTTTATAGCCGACTTAAATGAACTGGAGGATGTGGCGCAGTTTGTTCGCTGTCACTCCGGTACAGAATATTGGTGCGCGGCTCTTGGTTTTTGGCCGGGTACACCTTTTTTAATGCCACTGGATCCTCGCTGTAAATTGTCTGCACCGAAATACAATCCACCGCGTACGTTCACACCGCGGGGCACCATCGGTATGGGAGGCGGGTCGACGGCGATTTATCCCGTTGATGGTCCCGGGGGATATCAAATTTTCGCCCGTACCCCCGTGCCTATCTGGGACGCAGAGAGCCGATTGCCCGAATTTTCCAATCAACGTTGGCTATTACAACCAACCGATCGACTCAAATTTGTGCAATGTTCCGTGAAGGAATTTGCAGAAATAGAACGCAAGGTTAATGAGGGTAGCTACCAAATTAATATCACAGGCTATTCGAAGGTCTCACTGAATAGCTACAAAGCGTGGGTAGATACCTTAGATTTGTCGCAACGTTTCTAGGCGCGTGTCGGCAACGGGCGAACTGAATTCTAGGAAGAGCAATATGATTGAAGTGGTCAAACCAGGACTGGAGACAAGTATTCAAGATTATCCTGGTCGCTATGGGTTCTTAAATTTAGGTTTTCCATGGTCCGGGCCAATGGACGCCTGGTCGCTGCGCCTGGCTAATGTATTAGTCGGAAACGAGTCGGGTGCTGCTGGTTTAGAATGCCAATTCATTGGCCCAACGCTTAAATTTCAGCGGGATTCCGTGGTCGCCCTGACGGGTGCCGATATGCAAGCCAAGCTTGATGGCGAGCTAGTAGAACAGTGGCAAAGCTTTAGTGTGAAGGCGGGGCAAACCTTGGAAATGGCGTTTGCTAAGACTGGCGCACGTGGCTATATCGCCGTCGCGGGTGGATTTATCAATGAACCGTTTTTAAATTCGCGGGCGACGTTTCACAAAGCCGGCGTCGGCGGCATGGGCGGACATGCAATTCAAGCAGGTCAAACATTACCTGTTGCCGATGGTGACGGGACCCCCGGCAAATCCGTTAAAGCCGATGCTCGACCGAATATCGTGACGGACAAAGTATGGCAAATCGAAGTTGTTCGCGGACCAAACGATGATTGGGTTGATGAGGCAGGCCACAAACGATTTCTTGAGACAGACTGGAAGCTCTCGTCAAAAAGTGATCGCTCCGGTTTTCGCCTGGATGGCCCCGAATGGACGTTTAACGACAAAGCCTATAACAAGGCACCGGAGCACGGCTCTGATCCGGCTAATATCATCGACCAGGGGTATCCTTGCGGCGCGATAAACCTTGCCGGACAAACACCGATCATCTTGGTCAGCGATGGCCCAAGCATGGGTGGGTTTATCAATCCCTACACGGTGCCGCAATGCGCGTTCTGGAAACTTGGGCAGTCGAAACCAGGTGAGACTTTTCAATTCAAACAAGTTAGCGTCGAAGAGGCACAGCAAAAAGCGCGCGACATAAGCGCCCAATGCTCGGCTGCTAGTTTAGTTTAAAAATACTTAGCTCGATCACAAGGGGGGCATCATGGCACATGAAGTAGAACTGCAAACCGCAGGCAACATGTGGAAGGTTTTAGTTAAAGTGGGCGATAGCGTAAAAGCTGGCGACACACTCTTTATTATGGAAGTCATGAAAATGGAAGTGCCGCACGAAGCGCCCGCTGATGGCACAGTCTCTGCGGTCAACGTGAACGAAGGGGAAGAGGGATTGGACGCCGGTATGGTTGCAGTAGTCATTGACTAACGCGGTTTAGTTCCCCACCGCGATCAGTTCTTGCAAATAGGCGCCGTTCTTCAGAAAAGGGCTTTCTGATTCTTCGACTCGATTTGACTTCACTAAGCCAATGCCGGGTGCGTACCAGTCTTCTCTTATAACGATGACGTCCGCGTTGGCGTTACCGCGATCGGTTTTTACCTTTACTAAACCCTTGCCGGAGATTTTCACGCAGCGGCTAAAGACGCCGGCGGGTACATCAACGACTTCGTCGAGAGCTGTAATTTCCATGTTCAGTTCAAGCGGAATAGTGCGATTTCTTAGTCGGTCTTGGCGCGCGAAGGTTCGACTTTCGATCAAACCAAGTTCGCTCTGAACGATCCATCGATCTCCAAGCTGCGGATTTAGCGGCAGGATTTTAGTAGGTTTTTGTTGCCAAGTTTCGTTCAATAAATGTCTGTTTCGTTTGCCAACTCTGAATATCCCGTCGCCAGTTTTTTCCACAAAAGAGTCTTGATCTGGTGCCTGCCGCATAACAAATAACTGACGATTATCGGTGTGAATAGTATCGGCAACACCTACAATAATCCGCTGCTCGACTGTATCGTCTAGGATTAATTTCGTTGTTTGATAGTAGCGCCACACGCCCGCGGCTAGGGGGAAGTAGCTACCGTCAGAAGGCGAGCAAGCGCTGAGCGCGATTGAAAGTATGACGGAGAGTGTTAGGAGTTTAGGCATTGCACACACGACCCAAAGGGGTGCAGCAATCCTAGCATTTTGTTTTCGATTAGTCGTCTCGCCGAAGTGTCCGGCGACAATAACTTTTAGGTGACTATAGGAGAGTGGCTAAAACGACTACGCGCAAAGGCTATTATCGTTCGTGTAAAAAGTGCCGGTGAGCTCTCTTTCATCATTGAGCTCTAGGCGAAGGAGCACTCGAGCCCCCACAGAACGCGCGCGGGTGAAAACCTCGTCTGCCATTTCGAACGGGATGAACTGCCCGTTTAGATCAATGTAGCCATCGTATCGAGCGGATTCCTGATTGATTTTGTACATTACGTTCATTGCGCTGGTCCCGTTTTGTCCGTGAGTTTATTTGTTTGTACAGCATCTAAAAGTAGGCAATAAATATTCCATGGCTAGGGATCGGTAATATTTCCTTGGGAAACTGCGACGTGGATCAAAATTCGCCGATCGAAACGTGAACGGAGTCTCGGTTTAGGCGACGAAAACTCGAATCAAAGGCGCGCTTTGTAAGCGCGCCGGTGGAAAAAGACGACAGAGTGTCGTCGTAAAGTGACGCTATTTGGACAAGGTCGTCGTTTTTACGGTTTTTTAACCCAGCTGCCGATCGTTGCAATTAGCATGTTGGGTACCAAGGCAATTAAACCTGGATGAAAGCCGTACACTTTACCTTTGGTAACAAAGTCGAATCCACCAAATGGAATAATAAGCGCGACAACAACACCCACTAGCAAACCAAGAAGACACGGCGCGGCGAGCAATTTAGGCCAGCGCAAACTGAGCATAAAGACAGGTACCAGCTGGACCAAAAGGTCGAGCTTTCGATCCATGATTGCGACTAACGATGCGTGATTCCTTAGCGCGATCGCAAGACCAACCAATGCGGTAATCAAAAACCAAGAACAAGTTTTACCGATACGGGTGAGATGTTGTTCCGAAGCTGTTGGGTTGATATAGCGGGCATATATATCTTTCGTAAACATAGAGGAGATGGACAGCAAGGCTGAGTCTGCCGTAGACATCATCGCTGCTAATACCGCGGCCAACAGCACAACAACCAGCCCGTAGCCGAATTGAGAATGGGATTGGATATCTCGAAGCACGCGGCCGAAGATTTGATCGGCTGCCGCGGCTTCTAATCCCGGAATATAGGCTGCGGCCATAATTCCTGCGATAACAGCGATTATCATTGTGGGCAGCGGCATAAATACCATCACACTGAGGCTACGCCGTAACGCAGAGGCAGAACGCGCCGCGTAAATACGTTGGATTGCTTGCGGATACAGTGAGACGGCGAGGCCGGCAGTTAAAATATAGCTGAACCAAGTGCGAGACATATTAGCGTCTGGCGGTAAGGTTTTTCTCAGGCCATTAGCTAGGTCCTGGGCTTGCAATTTCAACGTGGCTTGCTCGAGCGGCCCGTAGTAGTCGAGTAACAAATAACACAATATTGCAAATCCGAATACAAGCGTAATTCCCTGAATGGCGTCGGTCCAAGCCACGGCACGCAAGCCGCCAAGCGTGCCATAAATTACCATGATTAGCGCTAAAACAATTACGCCAAGCACGAAGGCAGTGTCGCCATTACCGTGCGATAAACCTTGCATTGCGCGTCCCATCGCCATTAGCTGAGCCAACAGGAAATTGCTAAGCGCAACAATCATAATAATTGAAACAACTAAACTCAGACCGCTATGATCGAAACGGTCATGCACGAAGTCGCACGGCGTAACGTATTTTCGTTGTTTGGCAAGTTCATAGAGCTTTGGCGCATAAATCAGGTAACAAATTACGACCGCCGTCATAAAGTGCAGGCTCAAAATCCAAGGGTAACCAATGCGATAGGTTGCACCGGTGAAGGCAAAAAACGTGTTGCCGCTATATTGGGTTGCGAAGAGCGTGAGAAAAAGGATGGAGAACCCGAAGCCGGGGCCAGCAAGGTAGAAGTCTGACATGGAGTTTTCTTTGCGCGCGCGGCGACCAAGAAACCCAATTCCAATCAGTGAAAATAAATAAACACCGATAAATGTCCAAGCGCCGGGCCCAAGTGGAACAAGAGAATTCATGTTTACCTAGCCCATTAGTTCTGCTTTTTCTTATTCTCCGCCGGCCATGAATGACGCATGACGATCGCCGTATAAATGGAGGCAATTGCGGACACCAAAATCACACCAACAACCCAAGCGGGGACGCCCAACAGGAGTGTGGTGTCGTCGTTGGACCACCACCAAGGAACGCCAGCCACGAGTAAACAAAAATAGATGATGACTGGATGTGGCATGAGCGTCGAGTTGCGTTGATTCGAATTGTTAAGTGTAACGAAACGACATCGCTATCAGTAGCGTTTTATCCATCAATCTTATCGCGCGCGTATGGCGCGCTAAGTGGTTCGCCAATGAAGATTCCCTGTCCGGGCCAAACTACACTCTTCCAATAGGCCTCGACTAAAGTATCGCCGTTCAAATAATGTTCAAGCAGGATTTTCGGGTTGGGAAATTTTTGTGGAAAATTGCATGGCTCTACGACCGTGCCATAACTACCGGTGGCGCCGGCTTTTAACCACTCGATCGCATTCATTTGATTACTTCCAGTTAAGCGCCCGCCATGGGAAGTTAAATGATCGCCGATGGCGCCAGGTAAGAAAGTGAGCGAATCAAGGTAAGGGACCGAAATAGTACCCGTAAAATAGAACATCACGTTGTCTTTCGCTTGTATGCCGGTAGCGTTCACAATGTAGGTATTTAAGCGGTAGCCAAAGGCATCTTGAGTCGCTTCAAAAACGCCGGCTCGTGTATCTCGCGCCTTATTCCCCGTGATCACCAGATAGGCGTCGCCGCGGGGCTGCGAATTATCGGCTGCCACACCGCGGTCGATAAGGTTTTTCGCTTGTTCAAAGTTTTCTGCGGCAATAGTCATGGTAAGGCGCATACGAAACTTGCGATAGGCCGACGGTACTGGGGAATTAAAATATGGATTGGGCGCGGTAGGCCTGCAACCTGAAGCGCAGTAGCGTCGCGCGAATCCAAACGTAAACGCGCTTGTTATAGACATGCAGTCTACCCGGTACGGTGAACGCCAGGTCAATACATACGCTTCAGTGTCTGGTGCGATTTGATCTCTAATTCGTCTCTGCAGTTGTTTAAAATCACCGGAGGACAGTACAACTCTGTCATGCGGGAGCGTTATTCGGGCGATATTAAACGGGGAGATGCCGCGAGCCTGCGCGTAATAGCGTCCAATCTTCACGCTCAATGGATCAGCGTCATTGATAATGACGGCGACTTTGTCTGCTTGAAGTCGCGCGTTCGCAGTGGCGGCGAAAAGGAGTGCTAGCGAGAGCGAAACGCCAAGGATTCTACGCCAGCTAAGTACCGCTCTAATGAGATTTCTTCAACGCTTTCATGGCCCGTTCTAGCCCATCAATGGTTAACGGGAACATCCGATCAGACATTAGCTCTTGGACCATTTTTATTGAGGGAATATGGCCCCAGTAGTCCTCAGGTTGAGGATTTAACCAAACAGCATAGGGATACACTGCTAGCATTCGCGCGATCCAAGTTGCACCAGGTTCCTCGTTCCAGTGTTCGACACTACCGCCAACCGCCATGATTTCATACGGACTCATGGTTGCGTCACCAACGAACACGATTTTGTGATCGGCGCCGAAAGTATTCATTACTTGAGTGGTCGGAATGCGAACGTTAGAACGTAATCGATTGTCCTTCCACATCGACTCATATAAAAAATTGTGAAAATAGTAATGTTCTAGGTGTTTGAATTCGGTTTTCGTTGCTGAAAACAATTCTTCGCATACTTTGACATAGGGATCCATTGAGCCGCCAACATCTAAAAACAGCAGCACCTTCGTTGCATTGCGTCTTTCCGGCACCATCTTAATATCCAGCAAGCCCGCATTTTTTGCCGTTGAGCCAATGTATCAACTACATGTATCAAGTGTTTACCAGTGAGTGCCCTAGTCTGTCTCGGCTGGCGGTGAGATGGGCGAGCGCGGAGTGGTTTCTGGGATCCAGTCG